>DASTLM010000114.1:0-6217 GCA_035714945.1 Dehalococcoidia bacterium
GGCTGCCAGCAGGAGCAACAGCGTTTTCCAGCTTCTAACCGCCCGGAAAAGCTGCCGGAATGCCCCCGGTCTCCAGAGGAATACAAACACCGCCACCATTCCATAGTTGCGTATCGAGTACACAAACCACACCGGCAGTGTTTCCAGAGCGTATTTCCCGGTCAGCAGGGCCAGGGCGGTGAACAGGCTGGCCCCGATGAGGATGGGAAACGCCCGGGTCATACGGACCATACCCGCGCCGTCGGTAGGCCTCAACGAAATGATAAACGCCCCCGCCACCACCACGATAATCGCAATCCATTGTCCGGCGGCCAGGGTCTCGCCCAGGACCGTCACCGCCAGTATCGCCACAAACACCGGAAAGGTGTGGATGATGGCTGAAGCCCGGGAGGCTTCCTCGTACTTGTAGCCCAGGAACATCATCGCCAGGGCTCCGCCCCAGCAGAGGCCGGCCGCCACGGCGGCCGCCATCCGGTCCATGCCCATATTGGCGGGAATCCCGGTGATGACCAGCACCACCGTGGCAAACCCGACCAGGGAAATCAATGTCCCCATATACAGCGCGGCCAGGGTGGGCAGGTTATTGGAGGCCAGGCGCTTGTCCAGCACGGTGACCATACCGAAGGTGCCGGCGCTGAGCAGCGATACCCAGATATAGAGGGAACTCACCATCAAAGCTGGTTGGAGCAGTTGCGTTGAATATGGATGCAGGCGAATGCTGGCGCGGGGAGCTTCATGCGGATGGTAAATATAGCATGCTGACCATAGCATGCTGATTATAGCATGCTGGCCGGCCGGTCCGACCCCCGGGCGCGGCGTAATTGCATTTCGCCTCGTGGAGGGGGGCCCGTCTCACCGGCGAAAGCCGGTGTCCAGTTGCGTGTCCCGGATTCCGGCTTCCGCCGGAACGCTCGGGTCCTCCATGGTTTGCTGGCAGGCCGTTTGATTTCAAGAAGATGGGATTGCCTTGAGCGGCGTTGCTGATCCGGACAACCGATGGTATCCTGGGGGCGTTGGGTGGCGATCCCGATACCCCTGATTCACCAGGCAATACGGACCGTGCTTGACAACTTTTCGCGCTAAGTTCACCCTGAACCTGGCAATTTTATTGTTGGCCTGTAGTTGGCTGGCCTGCCAGCCAACCGGGTCATTGGAACAAGATGGTGGATCTCCGGACAGTGGACCTCCGGCAGCGGTCAGGGTGAGCGTGGACCGGATAACCTACGTTAACTCGACCGGCGACGTGTTTACCATCAAAGCTGATGGCAGTGACCGCCGGCAGCTAACCGGCGGCGCTCAGGTAAGCTCCGGCCCAACCGGCCCCTTCCTGGCCCAGGGTATTGATTTCAATAGCTTTTATGCCTGGCCCACCTGGTCGCCAGATGGCGCCAGGCTGGCGGTGTCACGGGTGAGGACTTCCGGCGGCCAGGATGCCGAGGTCACAATTCAATTGCTGGACCCGGTTACCGTGCGCTCCAGGACCGTCTACGACAGCGACTTTCCCGGTCTGGTAGCCGACGGCTCGCCCCACTATCTGTACTGGTCGCCCGACAGCAAGAACCTGTCTTTCCTGGCCGCCACTCCCAACGGGCTGGCCCTGTTCGTTACCGATACCGGGACCGGTAAACCCCATATCGGGGTTGCCAGGGGCGCTCCTCTTTACTATAGCTGGAGCGGCGACGGTAACTCCCTTGCCGTGCATATTGGCGAGGAGATCAAGCTATTTCGGGAGTTGTCGGACCAGATCTCTGGTGAGGTCCTGGCTACTGCCCGCGGGTTTCGTGTTCCGGCATTTTCTCCCGACGGCCAATGGCTGGCCTACGTAGACCAGACCGAGTCGGGCGGCGCTCTGTTTATCGTCCAGGTAGATGATCCGGACCACCCCACCCGGCTGACCAGCGTGGGAGCTTTCTCTGCCTTCATGTGGTCTCCCACCGGTGAAGAACTGGCGGTGGCCGACCAGCTTACCGCAAACCCCATGGCTTTTGAACGGTTGCGGGTCGTGTCTGCCAGTAGCGGGCAGGAGCGCACGGTAACCGAAGAGCCGTTATTGGCCTTCTACTGGTCGCCCGACGGCAGGCGAATCGCCTGGGTGGGTCTGGAACGCGAGCAGCAGACCTTCGAATGGAAGGTGTCCTCGATTGTTCCTGGGATTGTTCCTGGGATTGTTCCTGGAGCAATTGGGGAGAGCCGGTCCCTGTTCAGTTTCTATCCCTCCAGGGAAGTGTTTACCATGCTGAGCTATTTCGACCAATACGCCTACTCCCATTCACCCTGGTCGCCCGACAGCTCTCATCTGGTGGTGGCCGGGACCGAGCGGATGCCCTTTGAACGTCGCAACGGTCACACACCCACCGGCGCGCGAGTCTTCGTCCTAGATGCAGAATCCGGTACTCCGCCGCAGGACATTTCGGAAGGCACCCTGGCCTTCTGGTCCTGGAATTAACGCTCAACCTCCCTCACTTCCCCCAATTTTCGGCGTGCCCTCCCACCTCGTCCAACGCGTCTGGTTACACCAGAGTCACCCGATTGACGGGTTCACCAGAATGGTATGAACTCTTAGCTGGACTTTGTACAAAAATCTGCCGGAGGCTGGACCTCCGTTGGCCAGTCCCGGGGTGCGGCCTGAGGAAGGTTTTGTGACAAGGTTGACCGGGAGGATCAAGGTACTCCACCGATTACGAGTCCAGCACAGGGTATTTTGACTGTAAGGTTGCCCCTGGCTCCCCCAGATTTGGCACTAACGGTAGCTGTACCTTCTGCTTTGGCTGTTGCTTGCCCGGTTGGGTCCACAACTAAAATCCGATCATTGCCGCTAGTCCAGGTTACTGAGCTGCCAATTGTGTGGCCCTGTTTGTCCTTGCTGATCGCAGTCATGGTTACAGAACTTCCAACTTTGAGGCATTCAAAGAAAAGAGGGACAGTGAAGGGACTGGTTGGCCAGCGCACTTGAACGGATTCCACGGGCCCATGTGTCACCGACAAGTTAATACTCGAAGAAACGCCTTCATCGGATGTGGCGGTGATGAATGGCTTACTCGAATCAGATGTGCCAGCGTAGATCGCGGTTATCAAGCCATCGACCTTCGAAACCGAAGTAACTGTCGCATACTCATTGGCATTACTACTCCAGACAACTGAGCGGTTTTCCAGGATGTTTTCATCTTTGTCTAGTAACATCGCCTGCACCTTGACCTGGTCACCTTCGACCAGATTAGTGCTATCGATCCTCAATTTAATTGACTTTACCGGAGTCTGTGAAACCGTAACTGTCATTTCGTCGCTAACCCCTTCCACTGTAGCCTCAATAATTGCAGTTCCCTTCGCCTTGCCAATTACCATTCCCAAAGCTGGGTTTACCTCCGCTACTTCAGGATTTCTGCTGGTCCAGATTACTTCGCGACCCGGTAAATCGGCGCCCTGTATATCCAACACCCGGGCAGTCAATTGAAGCTCTTGCCCCTCCTCTACTTGGCCGAGTCTCGGCGTAATTCGAACTGAGTTAATCTCCGGCCTTTCAACGTCCCAGGGCCTGATCACCAGGATTACGGCGACGACCACCGCCAGCACGCTCACCACCCCAGCTACGGCGTAGGCCCACCACGGAACCCGAAACGGCGTAGCGGACTCCGGCACACCAATGGTGACCCCGGGCCCCCGGGTGTAGTCCTCATCCGGGTTCGCTACGTTCACCATATCCAATTGAAAGGAATACTCCCCAGGTGGTGCTCCTGATGGTATATCAACCTGCACGGTGTACTGGACCGTCTCAGAAGGGACGAAGTCCCGTTCCGCCTCTCCCACTATGGAGAACCAGTCCGGGGTAGCTCCCCCCTGGGGTACCAACACCGCACGGCCTCGCACTGGCCGCCCGCTGGAGTCGTACACCGAAAAGGAGGCTGATCCTCTTCGCTGGGCGTTCAGAGGCACACTATTATTGGGTACCGTTATGGCAAACAAGCTGGGCATCACGCCCCCTACAATCCTCTTAACTTAGCGAAGCACACGTGGTACTATAACCTCTAAACACGTCTAGAATTCGTACTGAGTTAATAGTCAATGTGGTGGTGCAAACAAAACTAGAGATCCATCACATGTTTTTTTACACTGACATTACTGTGCAATCTGTGACTGTTGCAGCATTCCTTTATAGATGCGCAGGCTATTAGCCCACCCGTGAAATGCTGTTCTATTGACTATTCTTAAAACCATGCCCAAGCATAGTCGTCCCCGAAATAGCGACCAATCTTGAATTTTGGGACTGGTCCGGGCAATTCAATGCGCACAATGAATTTAGTCTACAGGTTAGTGGCCTCCCGCAAGAGCTGCCGGACGTAACTCAGGAGCCAGTATACATCAGGAATAGGCAGAGTTCGACATTTTGCGCTGGTGTCTAGAAAATTTGGGAAATATCTTGACTTTTTTATATTTTTTGGTAACGTTTAGAGCCTATCTCCAGGCTGTATCAGGCCATTCTGGTGAGGATGAAGCTCATTGAAAAATCACGGAAAAATCACGGAAAAATCACGCTGTTTCTCCAGCGGCTGGTGTTGTCCTGGCGTTTTCGATGTACCGCCGGATTGCGAGGAATGGGCCTGAAAGGTGATTGACGAGATTGATGAAGGCCTCAAAGCATGGGTTCGCCGAGTCTTCGACGAACTGGCTGAAGACAAAGTCAGCTTGTTCCTGGGTCCGCCCCAAGGGCTAGCCGGTAATAACGGTGAGAAAGGAATCAATCTCTACCTATTGGAACTGGTCGAAGACCCGCCTTTGCGTACTGCTGAACGTCCTCCTTTGCAAATATCCCTCCGGTATCTGGTATCGGCCTGGGCGGTTGAACCTGAAGCAGCACACCGTTTGTTAGGGCAATTTGCCTTCTCGGCGATGGAGAATCCGGAATTCCAGGTAGAATTCCAGCCCCTGTCCGCCGCCATGTGGGAGGCATTGGGGACGTGTCCGCGCCCGTCATTTATGCTGCGGGTCCTCTTGAAGAAGCCTCGACCTGCGCTGAAGAGGGAGTTCGTGGGCCAACCTCTGGTGATAGAAGCTCAACTTACTACGCAGTTACACGGGGTAATACTGAGTCCTGATGACACCCCATTGCCCGGGATAACCGTAGAATTCCCCAGCCTTCAGATTTCAACCAGGTCCGGAATGAACGGAAGGTTTGTGTTCCCATCGGTCCCGGTGGAGCCGCTGACCAGGGAGTTGCTGGTAAGCGGGAAAGGACACGAGTTCAAGGTGAAGGTCCAGCAAAATTCCTCGGAGGCGGAGCCGGTAGTTATTCGTTTCGATCCGTCAGGTTCGGTCCATTAATGTTCGGTCCATTAATAATGAAGGAGGAGCAGCATGGTAATGTACATGGCGCCAGATGTATACGTCGAGGAGGTGTCCGGCGGCGCCAGACCGATCGAAGCGGTAGGGACCAGCAATGCTGGATTTCTGGGCGTGGCTCCTGACCCGCGAGCGCACTTTAACGAGGCGGTGGACATTGGGAATTGGACCAGGTTCGTCCAGGAATTTATTCCAGAGGCAACCGCCGAGAGCACCCAGCTATCAAACGCAGTCTTCGCCTTCTTCCAGAATGGAGGTAGCCGCTGCTACGTGGTTAACGTAGGTCAGGGGCAACCAATAGCCGGTGGCGGCCGTGAACGTACCGGGCTCGATTTGCTGGAACCATTGAACGTCCAGATCGTCGCCGCGCCAGGTTACACCGACCCGGCGTCATATGATGCGCTGCTTTCCCACTGCGAAAGACTGGGGGACCGCGTCGCAATTCTGGATGCCCCCCGAGATGTCGCCGAGCTTAACCGACTGACGGAGGTTGCCACGATTGAGGGGGGACAACCTGAGTCACCTTCCAGGAGAGGGGTTACACCGAGCAGGGGAGAAGGTGACGCGGCGGCCGGTTCATCAGCAGAGACTGGCTCCGACACGCCTCCTGCCGACGCCGACAGCATTCCCGGCGCATCGACTACCGGCATTGGGGGAAGAGGAATGCGGGGACGTCAATCTGATGGGGGCTACGGCGCATATTACTTCCCATGGATTATGGGACGGGACCCGCTGGTTCCCAACAATCTGGTCGTTATGCCGCCCTCGGGCTATATGGCCGGAATTTGGGCCCGCAACGACGGTACCCGGGGCGTGCATAAAGCTCCGGCGAATGAGATCATCCGAGGAGCCCTGGGCGTAACTCATCTGCTGACCCGCGCGG
>DASTLM010000115.1:0-3362 GCA_035714945.1 Dehalococcoidia bacterium
GGCGCCAGCGGCATCACCTTCTACGACGATGAGGCCGCAGGTCTATTCCTGCCCCACTCCACCGGCAAGGACGTGATGTTTGTCGTCACCCTGGGCAAAACCGCCCGGGAAAACCGCGTGCGCCCCTTCCGATCGAGGGTCGCGGTGAGATTGGACGCTCGAGCCCGGGGCGCTGGTCCGGGCTAACTCTGGCTCATGGTGCATACCAGGTCATCGGTATGCCTAGCGAAAACCCCTTGAATTCCCGGGAGTCGGGCCCTCAAAACTCAGGTGCAATGACTCTTAATGTTGGGGCGTATACGTCCTAGTCTTGGTACATACCCGTTATGTATTGGATTAAGGACATGCACGTTAAACGGACCGCCAAGACCATCCGTATCAATGAGGAAGCCTACCACCAGGCCAGGATCGCCTCGGTGTCCTCCAAAAAGAGCCTGGGTCAGTGGCTGGAGGAAGCCATTTTGGAAAAGCTCCACCGGGAGCAGTATTCCCCACAGCGCTAGCTCCTGGAGACTGCTTCGTTCCCGGCGGGTTGGATACGAAACCAGCGACCCTCCAATTTTTGTGCCGGTCTACCGCCCGCTATCCGCGTTCAAGTTTCGGCAGGTCATCAAGGCGCACTACGGCCCAGAGGGGAAGACGATCAAATGACCATACTTCTGGTCGACGACCAACCCGGTATCCGGTTAATGCTGGAAACCTTGTTGAATGACGCCGGATACGCCGATGTGACCTCCCTGGGGTCAGCCCAGCAAGCCTTTGATCTTCTGGGCATTTACGGCCCGTCATCCGAAGCGGTGGAGATAGACCTGATCCTGATGGACGTAACTATGCCTGAGATCGATGGCGTAGCGGCTTGCCGGATCATCAAGGAGTCGTCTCGCGTCAAAGACATCCCCATCATCATGGTCACCGGTATCGCCGATGGCAACGAACTGAAGGCAGCCTTTGCCGCCGGGGCAGTTGACTATATCACCAAACCTCCCAACGCGATTGAGATGCTGGCCCGGGTGCGTTCTGCGCTGGAATCGAAGCGGGAAATGGACCGCCGCAAGTCATTCTACGTCAGCGATCTCGAAGAGAAAAATCACCAATTGGAACTGGCATTCATCGAACTGGAAGGTAAGAACCAGGAGCTGGAAGATGCGTCCCGGGCCAAGACCCAGATCCTGACCACCGCCACCCACGAACTGAAGACGCCGCTGACCAGCATCATTGGCTATGTTGACCGCATGTTGCTGCATCGAGACACCGTGGGTGAACTCAACCAGAAACAAGCCAAGTATCTGGCTACGGTACAGAAGAACGCCCAACGTTTGAAATACCTGGTCGATGACCTTTTGGACACCTCCCAGATTGAAGCTGGAGGGTTGGAGTTGAGCCTTCTGGACCTGGATGTGCTCCGGGAAATAGAAGACACCGTTCAGTCGATGCAGAGCCAGATCAGCGACAAGAAAATAGACCTGATCCTGGAAATTCCAGCCGATGTTGGAAGGGTAAAGGCCGACCGGCTTAGATTCGCTCAGGTCATTACCAACTTGATCAGCAACTCCTGCAAGTACTCGCCAGTCGGGTCAAAAGTGACCATCACGGCTGCCCGGCAGGACCAGCACATCCAGATTGACATTTCGGACACCGGCATTGGTATTTCGAAGGCGGACCAGGCCAAACTATTTACCAAGTTCTTCCGCGCCGACAACACCTCAACCCGGGAACAATCAGGCACCGGGCTGGGGTTATACATCACCAGGCACCTGATTGAAGCGCACGGCGGAGCTATCTGGACGGAGAGCGCCATTGGAGTGGGTACTACTCTTCACTTCACCTGGCAACGGGCAGAAACGCCGTCCGGCCGAGATTCCGCTCTGTCCCAGTCCGAGCTAGTCGGGAATGGGTAGCTCAAGTTACCCGCGATCGACGCGGGTAACCAGGGAAGATTCGGCCATCCATCTTGAGGGCAAATAATTATGACTACCGTGCTGGTTGTAGACGACGAATTCGACATCCGAGAGTTGCTGGTGGACACCCTGCTGGATGCCGGTCTCAATGTAATTGAAGCCAGCGACGGCAATTCCGCCCTGGAAAGAATTGCCACTGACCACCCGGATATTGTTTTGTTGGATATCTGGATGCCCGGTATGGACGGGCTGGAGGTGTTGGGTAAGCTGCGGGAAGACCCAGATACCGTAGCGTTACCGGTGATATTACTCACTGCTATGCCCGCCGATGTAGGAGAAAGCGCCGGTCTAAAAATGGGAGTCACCCATTATGTCAATAAACCCTGGGAACCAGGAGTGGTCGAGGCCACCCTGCGGATAGCCCTGCGGGAATCTGGCGCGACCGTCACCCGACAGTTTTCGGACGCGAACCTATCTGCAGACAGCGTCTGCATAACGGCAGACCTGACCCAGCAGTTCAGCTCCCAGGCGGCCATGACCAAGCTCCAGTCGGGTAGAAGGAAAAGACCCACCATTACCAACAACCAGGGTGAAGAGGTAGAAGTCATAACCACCGGGGCTAAACTGCCCGCCTTTGAGCAGAAAATGGGCGGCGGATTGCCCGTCGGAACCGTTAATGTGGCCGTTGGGGCCGCCGCTTCCGGCAAGAGCGTAATTTGCCAGCACCTGGTCTGGGGAGCATTGGAAGGCGGCTACGGAGTGGCGTTCTTCTCCTCAGAGTTCAGCCCGGAGGGTCTGGCCACCCAGATGGCTTCCATTGGACTGGATGTAACCCAGCATATGAGATCCAACAAACTCAACGTCTACCCAATGCCGGAACCAGCCGAAGGCGAGGAGCCAGGACCGGTGCTCTTCAATCTTTCCAGGGCGATTGAAAGGTTGTCCCGGGGCGCTGAGTTCATCGTAGTCGACTCAATCACCGATCTGGCCGGTTCTTGCCCGGAGCAAGCGGTTATCGCCTTCTTCAGCGCCTGCCGGCGCCTGGGCAATAATGGCCGGACCATCCTGGTTTCGGTCCACTCGTATGCCTTTGCCTCAGAGATGTTCCAGCGCCTGCGCACGCTATGCGACGGGTATCTCACCCTGGGGTCGGAGCAGGTGCGGGGTAAGAGTCTCAGAATCCTCCAGGTGAACAAGATGAATACCACTGAATTGAGCAGTAATAATGCCGTGGCGTTTGTCGTTGAGGCGGGAACCGGAGCACGCCTCGTCCCGTTCAACAAGACCTAGCAGGATACGGAAAAACCCTTTTCGACCATCCCCCTACCCCCTTCCTGACGCGGCTTTATTCGTCCCACTCCGAGTCATCTTCTGATGGTTCATCGAGGATCACGGCTTCCTCGTCATCATCCTCCAGCTCATTCTCCCCAATGTAATGCATCAGATTCTCGCCCAGATAGGCCC
>DASTLM010000116.1:0-3501 GCA_035714945.1 Dehalococcoidia bacterium
CATCTTTCCCGCCAGAAAAAGGATTGCGGCCGGGATGTCAGGCCGATCTACATCATGAAACATCGCTGGATTTTCCGCCAGGGTAATTCGGTGCAAGCTACACCGAGTTTAGTCCCATGGTGCTGGTCTAGAAAATAAATAAAAGCAAAGAAAGGGCCCTCGGTAACCGAGGGCCCTTATTGCATTGTACCAGGCTTGATCGGTCAGGCGTTCTGCCTACCCAGGAAGTAGACTGCGCCCACGCCAATCAGAGCGATGATGGCCAGGATCAGCGCGATCCATGCCAGGACTCCGCCGCCGGACGGGCCCGGCGGTCCCTGGAGGCCAGCCGGGCCGGGCGCGCCGGCCGGACCGACCGGGCCGGCCGCGCCAGCGGGGCCGTCAGCACCAGCGGGGCCCGCCGGGCCTTGCGCACCAGCCGGGCCCGCGGGACCGGCCGAACCGGTACCGCCGGTACCGCCGGTACCGCCGGTAATGCTGCTGGCGGTCAGGTCAAGCGGAGTGCCTCCGCCCTGTTCCCAGGTGGCAGTCTCAGCCGCCGTCAGAGCGCCTACCATAAAGGTAATCTCGGTCCCGGAACCCGCGCTCACCCGCAAAGGACCATAGGATCCGTTGGCGCCAACGACGGATGATCCTCTGGCATCCGGGCCAATCATGGCGGTTACGGTGGTTCCCGCCGGGGCATTTAACCCATTCACCGTTACGGTACCGATGAATATGTGGGGGGGCACACTCTGCGCCGAGGCCATTGCCGGCAGAGTGAGCAACAAGGCCAGCACCGAAAGCAAGGCCAGGAATCTCACTTTGATCATCTATTCCTCCTTATGAACGTTGCTAAGGCCCACGGGGCCGCCGTTGTTGGCGGCCCCGTGGGAATCCTACCTGGTTAGAGGTGGTACCCTAGGGGAATACTATCTGGTTCCAGCAGTCCTCTTCAGGAGTACCCGGGTTGATACAGGAGAGGGTAACCTCGACATTGTTAAGCTCCACGGTCGTGTCCTCGGTCACCCGGATCCAGAGGGGCAAACCGGAAGGAATGTCATCCAGATCGTTGGCCGACTCGAAGGCCGGATCATTGATGTAGAAGAGCCACTCCTTGGTCGCGTTGTTGAAGAAGAACGCCCGGTCCAGGGTCTCAGCTTCGAACAACGGGGCCAGAGCGTCCTCGATGGGAGTGGTACGCGCCCCGCCCACGCCGGATGCTTCCAGGACCTCAAAGGAGGTGCTGGAGGTGACCCGGTTCTGGACGTTGGTGCCTACTCTCACGATCACCGCGTGGACGCCGGGATCCAGGCCAGGCACCACGAGATCATCAATGGTGAAGTTACCCTGACCATCGGTGTTGACGGTACGGCCGCCCAGCGTACCACGGCCGCCAAATTCTATTTCGGACACCGTCTCGAAGGTCCGGAAGCCTTCACCGGATATGGTCACCACGCCGCCGGAGGGGCCCGATACCGGCTGCACCCGAACTAACGCGTCGGGGATTTCATGGGTGACGGTGTCCACGGTGTTGGTGGAACCGATGGTTGCCCTTACCGTATTGGTGGATGGGATAGCGCAGTTGGTGGGTATGCGCAAAGTCTCCCGGAAATTCCCTGATGCGTCCGGATCTGCGGTCACCGACCGCTGGTTGCCGCCGCCGCAGTCGTATTCGACGGTTACCGACACTGACCCGGTATCCGGGTTGTCCCCGGGGTAATTTTGACCAATGATGGTGATGGTATCCCTGGGCCGGGCCGAGGCTGGAGTTACCGACATCGTGCGCCGGGGGATCTCCACGTTGAGCGTACCCTCAGCTCCCTCACTGTCAATGACCTTCAACTCCTTGGACCCAGCGCTGAGGAGCGCGGTGGGTATGGTACCGCCGATTGCAACAACCTGCACGGTGGCGGTAAAGGTGCCGCCGCTGCTCAACTCGACTCCCACATCCCCGGCTGAAGGATTATTGTTACATGACGCATCTACGGAATCGCTATCTAACCGTAACGCGATGTTGTTGAGGGTGATCAGACGCTGGGGGATACAGTTCCCGGTGCCCTCGGTGTAGCCGCTGCCGCTGATGGTCAGGTCCTGGTTGGCGACCACCGTGGGGTGGGAAATGGACAGGGTAGCCCCGCCCAGAGTCAGGTTAACGTCCTGCTCGGATCCGGAGTTAGTGGCAACGTTGATTTTCTGGACGCCCCGGCGTATTCCGGAAGGCATGGTCAGAGTATAGTTGCCTTCTCCATTGGAAAGGATGCTGACCGTGGACGGACTTATCGTGGTTGCCGCGACGCCGCCGATGGTTACACCAGCAGGAACAACGGTGTCACCCGGTGGGTAGTCAAAGAGGGAGACGGTGACCCGGTCGCCCACGTTGGCCGTAGAGGGGGAAACCTCTAAAGTCGGCTCCAATTCAAAATTCTGCCGATCGACGAAGGCCTGGGTAAGGGCTAATGGGAAATTGGTGGTGCGGGGATTGATATCGCCGTCTTTGGCGTTGATAAAGTTACAGGCTAGCAGGGTAGGTAATGTGCAGTCAGTGCCGATCCCGGGGACGAAGGGCGGGTTGCTGACGCTGAAAGTGCAGGTGGCAATGTCGCTGCTGGCGGCCACCACCGAGCACAGGTCCTGCTCGCCCGGCTGGACCAGGAAGCCTGGTTCATTGGGGCGGTGACCGTCGCCGTTAAGGTCCAGCCAGAAGGTGACGTTGGTCCCACCTTCCACGCCCAGGGCGATCAGGTCCATTGATTCGTTGCGGGGATCGCCATTACTGCTCATCTGAACGCGCATGGGAACAGCCACGCCAGGCAGGCTGAAATCTGCGGTGTCCCCCGTCCCGGTGGTCCGAACTTTTACGCTGCGGGTGCCCGCTTCAGTAGAGTTCTTGATGCCCGCGCTCTGTTGGAACACGACGGTGACGGTCGAGCCGCTGGCGATACCCTGGGACCCGATGGCGGGGTTGTTGGTCCCGGCAATCATGTCGGGCACCAGCAGGGTAATCTGCGGCTCGTCATTCTCCGAGCCCACGAGTTCCAGCGTGACGCTCTGGGGCGCTGCCGCGTCGCTGGCGGCACAAACCGAAACGGCCGGATCACAGCCGTCGGATGAATTGCTCACCTCAGTGGTGCTGATGGTGATCTGGTTCCGGTCCAGGGTGACAGGTACCTGGAAATCATCATCCAGGGTGATGACAACCTCTCCAGTGCCCGAGACCAGTTGACCGGCGGCCCCGACCGTAAATGACACTTGCAGCCGGGTGGCCGCGCCGGGGTCAACCGGGTTAATTGATGCGGCGCCGCCGGAAATTGCCGCCGTCGCTTGCAGCGGCGTGCTCAGCGGCTCGGTCAGCCGGGCAAGGTCCACCTTGGCTGAGTTAAATTGGGCGGTATCCTGGATGCTGGCTTCGGCGGGCCGAGGGGCGGTAAAGCTGAGCAAGCTCATTACGCCAATCACGGCCAACGCCACCATAATGACCAGGCCAGCGGGTATCGCAAATCTTTTATCCATTTATCTGTG
>DASTLM010000117.1:0-4877 GCA_035714945.1 Dehalococcoidia bacterium
GGTGAATCCCAAGAGCTGCACGGTGGCCGCGCCGTGGTCTCGCCCCCATTGCGCGATGGCGTACAAGCTCCGGGCGCCGCACAGCGTGGCGCAGGTGGCAAGGGCCAGGATCGCCCCCAAAGAGTGAGGCCTCCCCTGACTGCTCCGGTGGTCAGGCACCGAATCCAAGGCTTCTTTCAAGCTCATCAACCGCACCTCCTCATTAATCTTGAATGAAGTCTAAAATTATGTTGAGAAAATGAAAAGACCCTGGGCACGCCGTACCGGATAATTGACAATTTGCCCCTTGAACCATACCCTCGTAGAGTACTGGGTAGCCAAATCGAAGGCTGGGAGGCCTGGAATTTGACCCCCAGTGCATTTTATTCTGAACCTGGAGAGTGCTTATGGAACCCGTAGGTCGCCGAATGGTGGAAATCGCTGAGGTGACGGTGCCGTCAGTTAGTGCCAGGGAAACTTATGACCGTATGCAGTCCGGGCAAACCGTGGTGGTGCTGGATATCCGTGAACCCGACGAGACGGTGAAAGGCTATATTGAGGGAGCGCTGCTGCTGCCTCGGGGACGTTTGGAAGGCAGGATCGAAGAATTGGTGCCGGACAAAAACGCCTGTATCATTGCTCATTGAATGGGTACCGGTCGAGCTGCCCTGTCAGGGCAGACGCTGAAGGCTATGGGATACACCAACGTATCCTACATGTCCCCGGGTTACAATGGCTGGAAGGAAGCTCAACTGCCGGTGGTGATACCCAAGTCTTAGGGTACCTGCCGGGGATACTGGCCAGCTAATGGCCACCGGAGTTTAGCTGGCGGGGCTCCCGGAGCCCCGCCCCGGTCCTATCCAGGTTGATTTCCGGTGTTGCCGCGGTAGGCCTGGGGTTGCTCGGTTTCGCCCTGATAGCGGTTCCTGGGAATGGGCAGGCCCAGGTTTTCGTGCAAGGTATTGGCCTCGTATTCCGTCCGGAACAGGTCGCGCTCCTTCAATATGGGTAGGACGTGGTCCAGGAAGTCGTCGAGGCCAACCGGCAGCACCGCGCAGTTCATCATGAACCCGTCAACGGCGCCCGCCTCGAACCATGATTGCATGGTGTCAGCTACCTGGACTGGCGTTCCAACGAAGGCACCCTTCGGCGTCGTCGTGCGCCGGGCCAACTGGCGCAGGGTCAGATGCTCGTCGATAGCCAGCTTTTTCAGACGGTCGGTGGCACTTTCCCAGCCATTGCGGCCAAAATCTCCCAGGTCTGGGAAAGGCTGGTCCAACTCGTATTGAGTAAAATCCAGGTCATTGAAATACCGGCCCAGGTAGTTCAGGGCGTCCTCAACTTCGACCAGGTTGGCTATTTCTTGATACTTGCCCTCGGCCTCTTCCGGAGTGGGTCCAACCACCGGGGCGCACCCGGGCAGGATCAGAATCTCCGCTGGATTTCTCCCGTGTTTGACTGCCCGCCCTTTGATGTCCTGGTAGAACTGCCTGGCGTCCTCCAGCGTCGCCTGTCCGGTAAATATGACGTCGGCGTGCCGCGAGGCGAAGGCCCGGCCCGCCTCTGATGATCCAGCCTGGATCAGCACCGGACGGCCCTGCTTCGACCGGGATATGTTCAGGGGGCCCTGCACTGAATAAAACTCGCCCCGGTGGTTCAGCCGGTGCATTCTGGTGGGATCGAAGAACTGGCCGGTTTCCTTGTTGCGGGGGAAAGCGTCATCCTCCCAGGAGTCCCACAAGCCCTTGGTCACCTCAACAAACTCGTGGGCCATTCGATAGCGCAGGTCGTGCTGGGGATGCTCCCTCCGGCTGTAGTTCAGGGCGGAGCCTTCCAGCGGTGACGTGACGATATTCCAGCCCGCCCGCCCGTTGCTGATGTGGTCGATGGACGCGAACTGGCGGGCGACGGTATAGGGGTCGCTGTAGGTGGTGGACAGCGTGGCGGCCAGCCCGATGCGGGTGGTATGAGCGGCCAGCGTCGCCAGCAAAGTGAGGGGCTCGAATCGGTTGAGGAAGATGGGGTGGGACTTTTCGCTGATGTACAGGCCATCGCCAAAGAACACAAAGTCCAATTTGGCTTCTTCCGCCTTCCGGGTCAGTGACTGGTAGTATTCCAGGTTGATGGCGCCGTCGGCTACGGCTGCCGGGTGCCGCCAGGAGGCCATGTTGCTGCCGGTACCCGCCAGAAACGATCCTAACCGCAACTTACGCTGATTCGACATGTCAGTTAGCCTCATTAGTAGGTTGATGAAAAACCCCTTACGACCATCCCCCTATCCCCTTCCCACCCCAATCTCATTTCAGGGGCGAGATTGCTACGGTTAACCGGCCCCCCGGTAATGACCTCTGAAGGGCGCTATTACCAGATTATCCCGCCTTGACACCATCGGTAAGGACAATTCCGGCGTTGACCAGCCGCTGGAGATCGCCGTCCAGCCCGTACCCGGCCAGGACATCGGCCGCGTCTGAGCCGGGTTTGGGGGCCGGTCGGCCGGGACGCACCGGTGTCCTGGACAATCTGGGCGCCGGCCCACAGGTGGTCACCGGACCCAACTCATTATGTTCGCGGGTGATGCTCAGTCCATGCGATACCACCCAGGGGTCGGTCATCAACTCCCGGACATCGGTGACAACTCGCTGCGCGCCGACGCCGGCATAGTTCAGCCGGTCTACCCAACCCGCCACGGTGCTGCCCAGGAACCGCTCTTCCAGGGAAGATGCCAGACCCTCACCGGATAGGGCGTCGACGCCGGACAGCCCCGCGACATCGGACAGGCGGGACAGGTCTGACTCCCGAGCTCCCAGGAAGAGCCAGCCATCGCTGGCCTGATAAGCCCGCTGCAGCGGCGCGCTGCCCAGGGCATCCCGACCCCTGGTCTCCTTCCATTGCTTGCCTTCGTACATTTGCATGAAGGGAGATTGCAGGGTCATCGCGGTGTAGGCCAGGGCTGAATCGATGTGCTGCCCCAGGCCGGTGCGCTGTCGGTGGAGCAGCGCCAGCGCCACGCCATACGCTCCCATGAACCCCGTCCCGTAGTCGTTGACCGGATTGGGCTGGGACGCTGGCTTGCCGTCGCCGCCCAAACGTCGGGTCATTCCGGCGGCGGATTGGGCAAACCCCTCGTGGCCCGGCCGGGCGGCCCAGGGGCCCAGGTGTCCGTAAGCATTCAGGGAGGCGTAGATTATGTCGGGTTTGCGCTGGCGCACGGCATCATAGCCCAGTCCCAGTTTCTCCAATGCGCCGGCCCGGTAGTTCTGGGCCACCACGTCGGCGTCCTCCAGCATCCGCCAGAACACTTCGCGCCCTTCCTCCGATTTGAGGTCCAGCAAGATACTGCGTTTGCCCCGGTTGATGTCGTTATGGCGGGCGATGGTCGAACCCCGCCGGGGATTGTCGATCTTGATCACGTCGGCACCATACTCGGCCAGAGTGCGGCCCATGGTCGGCCCGGCCAGAATGATGCACAGGTCCAGCACCTTTATCCCGTCCAGAGCCGCGCGAAATTCGGCATCGACCGGGGTGGGCGGGTTGGCCGCTGGTCTTGCCTTTAGCTCCGCCAGAATCTGCGCCCGGTGCTGGTCGGGGGTGGGAGCCGGGCCGCGCACTTCTCCTGGAGTGAGGGACATTCGGGCGTTGATGCCCGGTTGTAGCATTTTGCCGTAGACTGGGTCTTCAACCTCCACCACCATCTGCGCCGCCCGCGCGTGGGGATGTTCAAACCACTCGGCGCTGGTGCGGCACACCGCGCCCTCGCTGCCCGCCGCAGCGATCAGGTCTTCCCATTCCTGAGCGGTGCGGGTTTTGAAAAGCTCTTCAATTCGTCGCCTGGCGGTGGTGGCAAATTCGGGGTTGTCCAGAGGGCGGTCAAAATCGGTGAGCCCTTCGGCATCCCAGGAGGTGATTCCAGCCAGTTCGACGAAGGGCCGGAAATTCTGATTGCCCGGCCCGCCAAAGCGGACCCACTGGCCGTCCTTGCCTTGAAAGATTCCTCCCCAAAGTTCCTGCAGGGTTGGGACCGGCGGAGCGGCATTGTGTACCCGTACCCCGAACCGGCCGATGGACTGAAACATACTGTCGAACAGGGGAACTTCAACGCGCTGGCCGAGGCCATCCCGTTCCCGGGCAATGAGCGCCATGACGATGGCGACTACTGACTGAAACGCGCCGTAGGTGGAGGCGATGGGTATGGCGGTGTACCTTGGCCGGCCGCCCTGGCCGCTGGATGGCCGGTAGGTCGCGCTGGCTGCGCCGATTACCCCTTCGTAGGCGGGCATCGCGGAGCGGGGGTCGTCGGAGGCGAAGCCGGGCATCGAGCAGTATATCAGGCGGGGGTTGGCTTCGGTCATGGCGACGGGGCCAAGACCCAACCGTTCCATCACGCCAGGCCGGAAGTTTTCAACAACTACGTCGGCGGTCTTGATCAGCGAGAGGGCGGTTGCCAGGTCTGCCGGTTGTTTGAGATCCAGGTTTATGCTCTGCTTGCCCCGGTTCCAGGTGGCGTTGGCCGGCGTCGCCCATCGGGGCCCACCCGGCGGGTCTACTTTAATCACGTGGGCGCCCTGGTCGGCCAACAGCATCCCGGCCAGCGGACCGGCGATGTAATGCCCAAAGTCGATTACCCGGATTCCGTCCATTGCTCCAGCCACAGTTGCCCTCCCCAATACAGACCTGAATATTGATTGGCGCTTTCCATTGGCGCAGTCCCACTGGCGCAGCTCCAGGATAAACCAATTCTCTGATACCGGCGACGCGATACCGGCGGCGCTGAGGGTCTGGGCCGAATATAAGACGTCCTCTCAGGCGTGTCAACCAGCAGGGTTACTTCATGTTCCACCTTTAAATAGATTGCCGAGTGTGCTTGTGTATCCGTGTGCGTCAGGTCGGATATTGATTGA
>DASTLM010000118.1:0-3481 GCA_035714945.1 Dehalococcoidia bacterium
AGTAGCTGGTGGAGATGGTGCCGTGGCCCTGCTTCCCAAACCAGCGGGGCCGCTCCCGGATGGCGCCCAGGTACTCTCTCAGGTGATGGGTGGTGATTCCCTCTACCCAGGGCCAGCTATGCTCCTGGGCGTAGCTGGACAGTTGATCCAGAACGATGCGCTTGGACTCGATGGTGCCCTTGGCCCGCAGGTCGGCGCGCAGGGCCTGGAGGTAATAGTCCAGGGCCTTTTTGAGACTGAGGCCCGGCGCCGAATCGGGGGGTAGGCAGTGATCGGAAACCGCCTTGTGGGCCACTGGTCATTTTAGCGTCCAGGGATTATTAGAGGTTTTGTCGTATCTGGGAATGAGATTTCTACAGATTATGGCGACCCGGACGGGATTTGAACCCGTGATCTCTGCCTTGACAGGGCAGTATGTTAGCCGCTACACCACCGGGCCACAGGGGGGCTGTCTGTACGTGTAAACCTTACACAGGTAGGATTATAGCAGGGCAGTGTCAATCTGGGAACGGCCTGGCAGGGCTCATGGTGAGCTCAAATACCCATCGCCAAATCCTCTTGGGTTTTCAGCCGGGCGAATGTGCTTTATATTAAGAGCGGCATTCCCTACTCCTGGGTAATTGGGAGGTAGTATGACCACCAACGGCGAAAAACTGCCCCTTCCGCTGGAAGGTCTCCGAGTCCTCGACGCCACCCACATCGTCGCGGGCCCCTTCTGCGCCATGATCCTGGCCGATATGGGCGCTGAAGTAATCAAAGTCGAACGCCCCGGCGCGGGCGATCGGGCTAGAAGCAACCATCCCTTCGTGGCCGGCCCGGACGGTCAAAAGGTCAGCGCCCGATTTCTGGGAGTTAACCGCAACAAGAAGAGCATCACCCTGGACCTGAGAGACCCCCGTTGCCGGCGGGCCTTCGAGGAGATGCTCAAGGTGTCCGACGTGCTGCTGGACAACTGGGGACCCGGGGCCTTGCGCCGGTTGGGGTTGGGGTTTGACCGTCTCCATGAGATCAATCCCGCCTTGATTTACGCCAGCATCACCGGCTACGGTGACGGGGAGGGACTGCGCGGCCCCTATTCCGACTGGCCGGCCAATAACCCCTGCGTCCAGGGTATGGGCGGATGGATGGAGATTACCGGCGCGCCCGACGGCCCGCCCCAGATGGTGGGCGACAACATCGGCGATTCGGTGCCCGGAGTCTGGACCGCGCTGGGCATCATGATGGCGCTGGAGACTCGCCACAAGACCGGCCAGGGCCAGCACGTCGATATGGCGATGTACGACTGCATGGTGGCCCACACCACCAGTTCGATGCCCCAATATCAGGCCACCGGCCAGGTGACCAGCCGGGCCCGGGAGAATATGTTCACGGCCCAGCTGGCCTTGAAAGCCCAGGACGGGTACGTCGTGCTGGCGGGCAGCGGTGGCGTCGATAAGTGGCAGGCTTTATGGAAAATGATCGGCCGGGATGAGTTGAGCGAGGACCCGCGCTACCTGGGGCAGGGAGTCACCGGCGAGTTCTACTTCGGCAATGTGGTCCCCGCCATTGAGGAATGGTCGCAACGATTACCCAAGCGGGAGGTCAACCAGAAGTTGCTGGATTGCGGCTTTTCCATGGGTATCGTGCAGAATAACTCCGACCTGGATAACTGCCCGCAACTGGCCAAAAGAAAGATGTTCATCGACAGCGGCGACATCTTCGGCGGCAGTTTCCGGACCGTCAATACACCGATACATTTGCTGTCCTGCCCCGACACGCCAACTGGCACGCCGCCCAGGCTGAGTCAGGACAGCGAAGACCTGCTGTGCAGCATTGGCGGTCTCACCCACCAGGAATTTGCCGAGCTCAAAGCCGCCGGCAAGATTTAATTCTCGGGAAACAATAAGCAGCACCGAGCTGAGTCAGGAGACCGACACTTTGTTTCAAGCCCCACGCGGCACCACCGACCTGCTGCCGGCAGAGCAAAAATACTGGCGTTACATTCAGGCCAAGGCGACGGAACTGGCCCGCCGCTACGGCTATGGCCGCATCGATAGCCCCGTGTTCGAGAACTCCGGGCTGTTCATCCGATCGGTGGGCGAAGGTACCGACATTGTGGAAAAAGAGATGTACACCTTCGAAGACCGGGGCGGTGATAGCGTAACCCTGCGTCCGGAAGGCACCGCGCCGGTCTGCCGGGCCTATCTGGAACACGGCATGCACAACCTGCCGCAGCCGGTGCGGCTGTACTATTTCTGCCCGGTGTTCCGTTACGAACGCCCCCAGGCCGGACGGTTCCGGCAGCACCACCAGTTCGGCGTCGAGGCTATCGGCGACGCCGACCCTTCGGTTGATGCCGAAGTTGTCGAACTGGCCTGGCAGTTGATGAAGTCCCTGGGGCTGACCGACATCAACCTGTTGGTGAACAGCATCGGAGATGATGAATGCCGCCCCCAGTACATCTCCGGGCTCAAGGCCTATTACACCAATCACCAGAACCAGCTCTGTCCCGACTGCCGCAACCGGCTGGAACGCAATCCCCTGCGACTTCTGGACTGCAAGGTGCAAACCTGTCGGGCCCTGGGCGAAGCGGCGCCTCGCTCGGTAGACCACCTGTGTGCAGATTGTCAGCGGCATTGGGACACCTTCCGGTCCTACCTGGGCACCATGTCCATACCCTTCCGGGTTGACCACCGGTTGGTCCGGGGACTGGACTACTACACCAGGACGGTGTTTGAGATTCAGCCCGGCGATGTCGGTGGGCAGTCCACCATCTGCGGTGGCGGACGCTACGACCGGTTGATTGAGCAGCTGGACGGCAAGCCTACGCCGGGCATTGGTTTCGGGTCGGGGATCGAGCGGTTGATGCTTAATCTGAAACGCTCGGCAGCAAACGTTCCCGATGAGCCCAGGCCAAAATACCTGGTGATCAACGTCGGCGAGGCCGCCAGGCCCGCCGCGCTGGCACTGGCGGCCAGGATTCGGCAAGCTGGCGTGGGGGCCATTCTGGGGAACGGGTCCCGGGCAGTCAGGGGGCAGATGCGGCAGGCCAACGCCCTGGATATTCCCTACGCGGTGGTCCTGGGCGATGACGAAATCCAGCGAGGCGAAGTGGTAGTGCGCAATATGGCGGACTCGAGTCAAGAGTCCCAGCCGCTGGCGGAGTTCCTTGATGGCCTGAGGGGGAGTCGGGACCTTTAACCCCTGGCACCTCCCGGTTTCGATTGGCCGGGAAATTGTGGCCGAGATAATGTTAATTAGATTTATTCTGCAGCCAACGCCAGTAGACCCGCGAAAGCTCTGGTGACAGCAAGGGGTTGACGGTTAGCCCGGATTATTAGAACATATGTACGCTGCAGCAGATTAAATCCAGGGCGTAATGGTAGGTCCCAACCAATTGCTCGAAGAATTGCCCGGTCATAGTTCCCAATCGTGCTGATTAATTCGTGCTTATTAATTTTTATCCAACCCAGATTTTATCCAACCGAGATTATATCAAACT
>DASTLM010000119.1:0-3211 GCA_035714945.1 Dehalococcoidia bacterium
ACCGGACTTGCCGACGACCAAGGTGTGCCCGGAATGTCAGAGCACCATCCCATTAGTCGCCCGGCGGTGCGCCTTCTGCACCTCGGAGATTGCCGTCACCTGATCAGCCCCAGGGCCTATCCCAGGGCCTTATCCATTGGAGTAAGAGTTGTCCCAGGCATCCAACATCATCCTGGTGGGATTCATGGCCACCGGCAAAAGCCGCGTGGGCCAGATACTGTCAGAAGAGACCGGCTGGCCCCTGGTGGACTCCGACGATGAAATTGTCCGGCGGACGGGCAGGTCCATCCGGCGCATCTTCGACGATGACGGTGAGGCTGCCTTTCGGGAATTGGAGCGTTCAGTTATCGCCGACCTGTGCGCCGGGAGCCACCGGATAATCTCTTCTGGCGGCGGGGCCTTCGTCGACGCCGGTAACCGAAGGTTGATGTTAGCCAGCGGGCTGGTCGTCTGCCTCAGCGCCACTGCCCGGACCATCTATTGCCGGGTGGGGGGACCAGGGGGCGCCACCGGCCCGGTGCGTCCGTTGCTGGCCGGGGACAATTCAGAAGACATTCAAATCGAACGCATTGACCGCCTGCTGGACCAGCGAGCCGCGGCCTATTCTCAGGCGCACCATACCGTAAAGACCGACTCTCTAACTCCCCAGCAAGTTGCGGAGCGTATACTGGAAATGTGCGGATTTGAAGGACTTACAGGAGGATAACCCATGGCCGACGCTGACCTGGCCGCAACCGTCCATCACTCCGGCGGCAGCTACCCGGTGGTCGCCGGTTGGGGTATCATCGACCGGTTGGGCGAAAAGCTGGTGGAACTGGGCGTAAAGAGCCCAGCCTACATCATCACCGACGAAAACGTCATGCGGCCCTATGGCCGGGCTGCGCAATGGTCATTACAGCGTAGCGGCATCGCGGCCCACTGTTTCATTATCCCCCCTGGCGAGCCCAGCAAGACCTTTCAGCTAGCCCAGCACATCTACCAATGGCTGGCGGGACTGAAGGCCGAGCGAGGCCAGTCCATCATCGCCGTGGGCGGCGGCGTGGTCGGCGACCTGGCCGGGTTTGTCGCCGCCACCTTCCTGCGAGGAGTGCCTTTCATCCAGGTGCCCACCAGCATGGCGGCCATGGTTGACGCATCCATCGGCGGTAAGGTGGCGGTCAACCTGCCCCAGGCCAAGAACCTGGTGGGGTCCTTCTACCAGCCCCTGGCGGTGCTGGCCGACGTCCAGGCGTTGTCCACCCTGGGCAAGCGGGAATTATCGGAAGGCTGGGCCGAGGCCATCAAGCACGGCCTGATTCTGGACGCCGACCTGCTGGACCTTTTTGAGGAGCACGCCGAGGCCCTGATGGCGGTGGAACCGGGCATATCCACCGAAGTCATTCGGCGCAGCATGGCGATCAAAGCCGGAGTGGTCAGCCAGGACGAGCGGGAGACCCTGGGCATCCGCATTCTGCTCAACTACGGCCACACCATCGGGCACGCTCTGGAGTCCTCCACTGATTACGGCCGCTTCATGCACGGTGAAGGGGTTTCCATTGGCATGATGGGGGCGGCGCGTTTGGCCCAGCAAATGGGCATGATTCCTCAGGAACTGGTGGAGCGGCAGCGAACAATACTCCAGCGGTTTAATCTGCCGACCAGAGGCTCTGGCGTCCCGTTGGAGCAGATTCGTCAGGCCATGTCCCTGGACAAGAAAGTGCAGTCGGGGACCAACCGCTGGGTGCTATTGGAGTCGGTGGGCCAGGCAGTGGTGCGTCAGGATGTCCCCCGGGAACTGGTGGATGCGACGTTAGCGGAGCTGATTGACTAAAATTGGCCCCGGTGCCCCCGGTGGCTAAGAAATCTCCGGACCTCTTTTTGCCCCACCCAGCTTGGACCGCAGCAGCAACACCCCGATCAGAACCGCCACCAATCCCGACACCCCCAGCAGGATTACCGTAGCCACGGTACTGAGGTACTCCAGACCCCGGCCACCCTGCCCCACTTGCTTCAGGGCTATCGCCACTCCGCCGCTGAGCACAGTGACACCGAAAAGCACCCGAATGCCTCGGGATTCGACATGTCGGGTGGCGCTGGCGCCAAGTTGGGAACCCGCCGACGCTGCGCTCAGCATGATGATTGCCATTAGCAGGTCAACGTGGTTGGACAGGGAATAGAGGGCGGTGCCCACTACTCCCGTTAGTATGATTTGCAGGAGGCTGGTGCCCACCGCTACCGTGGTCGGTATGCCGATGATGAAGATCATTACCGGCAACATGATAAATCCTCCTCCTGCTCCCAGCAGACCGGACAGAAAACCTACGGCAAATCCGATGGTAATGGGGATCAGCACATGAATGCTTTCGACCTGGGATACCGGCAGAACGGCGTACAGGGAAACCCGTCGCCAGCCAGGCAAGCGGATGGAGTGGGGGGGCATTCGCCAGGCATAAAGTCTTTGGGCCAGGCCAGCGGTACTCACGGATTCACCGGACCGGCGCGACCAATTTCGGGTCCTCCAGTAGTCATAAATAAAGAAAAGCCCCAGGAACGCCAGCAGCGCCACGTAGAGATAGCCGATGACCGGCCCGATGGTGCCGGCCGCCTCCAATTTTGAGTTGAGGGCTTTAGCCAGAAACAGCGCTGGGACTGTCCCCAGCATCGTCAACCCGGCCAGCCGGTAATCCACGTTGCCCAGGTGGCGGTGTTTCAGCAAATTGACAATTGAAGATCCCAGAATCAGGGCCATTCCAGTGCCCACCGCGACAATGGCCGGCACTCCAAACACCAGTAGCCCGGCCGTGATTAGAAAGCCGCCGCCGACGCCAAAAAAACCGCCCAGGGTGCCCACAATGACGCCCAGCAGGACCAGCAAAAAGGGATTTACCGCAACTTCGGCGTTGGGGAAGAACATATTCAGCGGGGGGAGTCACCAGGGCCATTGCCACCCCGGCTAAAGACAGCGGACACCGCTTTCAGCACCACTTCCCAGAAGGCATACAGTCCCAGTCCGGTACCACCGATAACCACTATCACCAGCACGGTCCACAGTATCGGGTTATCGGCGCTGAAGGTCCCCAGGAACCTGGTTAGAGCATCGTACATCCTGGCCGCCTGGTGAATTCCTGAAATTTACCGCCGAGGGCACCGGCAGTGAAGCCGTTATCACTGAAGCAGTTATCCAGAAACCAGACGAATCCTCCAACGACTCAGCGTCCTCAGCGGTACTGAG
>DASTLM010000120.1:0-2412 GCA_035714945.1 Dehalococcoidia bacterium
GGGCACCCATCCCCTGGACGCCAGCGCCGTGCATCCCGAGTCCTATTGGTTGGTGGAGGCCATGGCCAAAGACCTGGGTCATTCGCTGGACCAACTGGTGGGCAACGCCAGTTGGTCGGGTCAGATTGATTCCCAGCGCTACGTGAGCGACCGGGTGGGACTGCCCACCCTGAATGACATAATCGAAGAGCTGGCGCGGCCCGGCCGGGACCCCCGTCCCGAGTTCAAGCCATTCTACTTCGCCGAAGGTGTGTGCCAGATCGGCGACCTGGCGGTGGGGATGAAGCTGCCGGGAGTGATAACTAACGTGACCGATTTCGGGGCTTTTGTCGATGTGGGGGTACACCAGGACGGGCTGGTACACGTCAGCCAGCTGGCGGACCGCTTCGTCCGAAATCCCTCGGAAATTGTCAAAGTCCAGCAGCAGGTGTGGGTTACCGTGCTGGAGGTGGACCTGGACCGCAAGCGCATTTCTCTTTCAATGAAAATTTAAGGGAAAATTTAAGGGAAAATTTAAGGGTTCCGTAAATTCCTCTAATATTTTAATGGCTTGAACCGCCGGGACAGTCGGGTGCCACCGGGCAGATTCAGGAGCAAAGGGTGTAAGCCCCGCGTCAGCTGGAGATGGCCCACCTGGGGATTTGTCATCAACTTCAGGGTTATGACTTAACTGACCGCCAGATAAGTGATAATCTGGATATCGAGGCCAATTCATAGCTGGGACCTGCGGATGGTAAAGGGGGTGGCGCAGATAGAATTTCATCGGATCCAACTTTACCGGGATCCAACTTTACCGGTGGGAAATTTATCCCTTGAGCCCGGGGTTCCAACGGACTGGATTTGGCAATATAATCAATTGCCAGTTGCTCGATTTCACTAGAGATGTAAAGCTAGAGATGTAAAGGAGGAACAAAATGACCAAGCAAGAAATAAAAGTTGGTGATCGGGTAAGGGTCAATCAACGGAGCAACGTCCATGTGGGCGCTACCGGAACCATCAAGTTCACCTCAGGCGGTCAATACTGGGTGGTACTGGATAACAGCGGAGAGGTTACACCGCCCTTGCACCGATGGTATTTGGACCCGGCCTGATCGCCCGCAGGCCAAAAATTAGCCAATTCAGGAGAGGCGTGGGGAGAAACCTGCTCACGCCTCTCTTTTCGGTTTGCTGCCCGAACGAATGCAGGATGCCTGGTAGAACACCCCCAGATCAACCTATCCCCTTGGCAGTTTACACCATCCGGTTTACCCGACATAATAGGCTTTTAAACGGCAGCAAAGGGAGCTCTTGATGATTCGGGAAGCCATTGGTGCGGTGTCCTCCGGCAGGTCCCTCAGCCGGGCCGAGGCCGCTAACGTGATGCGGGAAATCATGGAAGGCGAGGCCACTCCAGCCCAGTTGGGCGCCTTTCTCACCGCCTTGAGCATCAAAGGGGAGACGCCGGCTGAGATCGCGGGCATGGCTACGGTGATGCGGGAAAAGGCTCGGCGAGTGAACGTATCCGGCCCGCTGATCGACACCTGCGGCACCGGCGGCGATGGCAAAAATACCTTCAACATCTCCACGGCGGCGGCCTTTGTGGCGGCGGGGGCCGGGCTGAAGGTGGCCAAGCACGGCAACCGGGCGGCTTCCGGTTCCTGCGGCAGTGCCGACGTACTGGAAGCCCTGGGCGTTAAAATCGACCTGCCCCCCGAGGGTGTGGAGCGGTGCATCAACGAGGTTGGGTTGGGTTTCATGTTTGCGCCAGTGTTCCATCCGGCCATGCGCCACGCCGCCCCGGTGCGACGGGAAATTGGCATTCGCACCGTGTTCAACATCCTGGGGCCACTGACCAATCCGGCGGGCGCCCAGTCGCAGCTTCTGGGCGTGGCCTATGCTGGCCTGGGCGAGAAGCTGGCCGAGGTGCTCCAGCTTTTGGGCATTCACCACGCCATCATCGTCCACGGCGAGGACGGCCTGGACGAGTTGACCCTGTCCGGCAAGACCATGGGTTGGGAGGTGCTGGACGGCGTCATCCATAGCTGGACCTTGACGGTGGAGTCCAGCGGGCTGCCGGAGACTCCAATCGAGGCGATCAAGGGCGGCACCAGGGAGGAGAACGCCGCCACCATGCGCCGGGTTTTTCAGGGGGAGCCAGGGCCGATCCGCGATGTGGTGTTGCTCAATGGCGGCGCGGTGCTGGTAGCGGGCGATCGGGCCAATACCGTGAAACAGGGCGTCGAGATGGCCACCGCGATCATCGACCGCGGTGAAGCCCTCCGCAAGCTGGATGCCCTGGTAGAATTGAGCCAGCGGTTGGCTGAAGAATAAAGTTGAAGCCCCTCCGGTTTACCGCTCACTGTATTGAAAAGATGCGGTACCTGAGAGAATGGGGGTTCAATGTCGATGAAGAATCGATTATCGAAGTAGTTT
>DASTLM010000121.1:0-1540 GCA_035714945.1 Dehalococcoidia bacterium
CCCGGCTATTCATTGCCGTTTCTCTGCTGTCAATCCTGGCAATGACCGCCGCTGTGCTATTGTCGGGCAGCGGACTTATTCCAGCGGTGGCAGGACTCCAGCTGCACCCCTGGACATACCTGCTGGCAGCAGCAGGGATGCTGGCGATTTTGGGGGCGGTGGGATCGGCTCACGGCGTCGCATATTTGGCCCGACGCCTGGAACAGAAAATCCAGCAGTCAAACCTGCTGTTGGAACTGATCAACCGGTCCTATTCCGGGGCCGACGAAGACCTGACCGTAAGCAATGCGCTGGAAAAAATCTCTGGACAGCCGGGCAGTTCCATTCCCGTCTCAGTTTGGGCAGTGCTGTCCGACGAAGAGAAGGGGTCAATCACCGCAACCGCTTGGCCGGCGGCGGTCCCCAGAGATTCCCGACAGGCACTACTGGGAGAATGCACCGGCGAATTGAAGACACTGCTACGCCAGTGGGAGGACCCTCACCGGAGAACGTTTTACCCGGACGAATCGGACAACAATTGGATGCGAGAACTGATGGCAGTGCCCGAGGGTGTCAGTGTCGTTTGCTTCCGGGTCCATGCTGCCGGCAAGACCTTTGGACTGGTTGGGGTCCAGACCGGGGCAGACGCCGCCCGGTCACCGGATGACCTGGACCATATCCAGCAATTGGTTGATGTAATGGCAATATGCCTGTTGAACATCCGACGGCACGAAGCCCAGGCCCGCCAGAATCGGGAACTGCAACAGGAAGACCTGCTGCGCCGCTCCTTCCTGTCCTACGTAACCCACGAGTTTCGGACTCCTCTCGCTTCGCTGAAGACATCCTTCGAGCTGATCCAGGAGGCGGAGGTGATGCGCGGGCTGGATGACCCGTACCAGCGACTGTTGGTCAATGTCAACCGCAGCATCGCGACCCTGGGCCAGTTGATCAATGACATGGCGGAGGCTGCCAATCTCTCCGCCGGAGGGTTGGTGCTGGATCGGGCTGAGATTTCTTCCGAGGCCATTATCAATCCGGTGATCGAGACGACTTTGCCGTTGAGCCGGCTGAAAAGCCAGAGCCTGGAGGTGGAAATCCGGCCCGGCCTGCCCAAACTGATGGCCGACGCCCACCGCCTGGAGCAGGTGTTGACCAACATGGTGTCCAACGCCATCAAATACACGCCGCCGGGGGGGACCATCAGGACGGTGGTCTCGCAAGAATGCGGTTCAATCCGGTTTGCGGTTTCCGATACCGGAAGAGGCATCCCCAAGGCAGACCTGGACAAAGTGTTCGATCCTTTCTACCGGGTACCCCAGGGAGCTTCGGACCAGACACCCGGTACCGGACTGGGCCTGGCCCTGGCCAAGTCCCTGGTGGAATTGCACGGAGGCGATATTTGGGTAGAGAGTGAACCGAAAAAGGGAAGCACCTTTTTCTTCACCATACCCATCGAAGAGTTGAGGAACTGATGAAACTTTTGATCATCGAGGACGACCCCATTATCAGCGAAACCGTCACTATTTGCTTTAACCTGCGGTGGCCCGAGGCGGAGGTAATT
>DASTLM010000122.1:0-4822 GCA_035714945.1 Dehalococcoidia bacterium
TACGCCTGATGGTGGCGCCGGCCCGGTTGGCCTCACCAGGCCATCGAAAGAGACCGGGTTGCTGTGGGACACCCTGGCCATGCTTAAGGCAGAGCTGGAGATTCGCGATGAACAACTAGACCTGATGGGGATGCAACTGGAATTGAGCCGCGAAGAAGTACGGAAACTGCGCCGACGGCTGGGTGAGCAACTGGAATCCCGCAGTAAGGAAGTCCAGAATCTGGACCTCTTGCCGGATAGCATCCAATTTTCGGAGCCAGCCCACAGGACGGAATCGTATGCTCATCCACTCACCTGGCGGGCGGTTGCCATCGCCGCCCAGGAGGCGGCCGGCGACGAGGCGCCTGGGACCTTGGCCGGGCCTCCTGACCCGGTGCAACCCTCCCCGGGGACCAGACCCGGCTACTTTAGAAGATTCAGAAGAAAATTCAGGAGGTCCTTTCCTCCATTCCTGGGGCTGATGCGGCTGGGCTTTAGCCTGCCAATGTTCCACTAGTACAGGTTTCACCAGTACTCGGTCGATAAGTTTTGACGGATGACTTCCTCAACTGCCATGGCCACCGACTTATTTGCTCACATAAGCACCAGGTAGAAGCCTCCGGCCACCAGTCCGATAACCGCCAACGCCAGCAAGAACCCCAGCTTCCACCACGGGTCTCCCAGCAGCCGGCCAAGCCTGCTATTGGCCCAGGTAGCCGACCACTCCAGGTTGTAGCGCCCAACCGAGAACGTGTCGCCGTCGCCCAGGGGCACTCCCGAGCTGTCGACATCTTGCCCAAATTGCCCGACAACTCGAGCCGCTCCCATGGGATATACCCGGGGGAAATGCCTGCCGCGGGTGGCCACAATTTGGGCGTGCTCCGGGTCAATGGAACCGCTGGAGTCTCTCAAGGAGAGGTCAGCCCGCGTTCCGATGGTGACAATTGACCGGCCGAAGCGCCGCAGGTCCACGCGGCGAAGACGGGCCATGCCCTCCCGGTCATAGATCAGCAACCGGCCCTGAATATTTATCCGCTGGGTTACCAGCCCACCCCATCCGGTCAGGGAAATGAGGAAGACCACGGCGGTGGCCGAAAGTACCCACCACCCGTGGTCCAGGACCCAACTTTCCAGGACCGAGGGAAGCCGGTAGCTGAAGGTTGCTCCTCCGGTGGGCCTGACCGGTATCGGCGGGTCGCTGATAATGTGTATCGATCCTTGATACGCCCCTGGGGCGATGTTTTCCGGTAACGGCAGGAGCAACGTCACCGTCTCGTCGCCGGCGCCGGACAGTAACAGAGGCAGTTCTGAATCGTGGTTGAGGCCGATTATCGTTTCTCCGGCGGAATCGGTGACCGCCGCAGAAACCTTTACCGGCACCGGAGAGTTGTATCCCAGGGCCAACTGGACCGGGATGGTGCGGTCACCCTTTCCCAGGAATCCCAGGTCCTTTTCCCTATCTTTCAGTCCAACGAAGAAATCGCCGATTTCGTAGGTCATCGGGATGACCACCGCCGGCGGCGAACCCGGGTCCAGCGACAGATTCGCCAGTAGTTCGCCACCACCTGGGTTGGATTCTGAGCCGACCTGAAACTGGACTTGCACCGGCAGCCGGTCCGCGCCAGCCTGAATCAACGCCGGAGATAATTCCACCGCCAGGTCGGCGGTACCGGTCCGGGGCGTCAGCGATAAATCCTGGTTGGAATTGTTTGACACCAGCAGTCGCCGGGTGACTACCTCCCCCGGGTAAAGCTGGCCCAGCATTATGCTGCCGGCGTCCACCTCCAGGGCCGGGCGAAGGGATATTTCTAGCTTCTGGCCTTCCTCGGCGGAGAACGAAACGCCGCTTCTAGACCAGGCGGTATCTATCCCGGACAGAGTGTAAACGCCGCTTCCCTGGGGAACGAAGGTTCCATGATACTCGCCGGGTACATCGCCCACCGTCATCTCAACCTGAATCAGATTCTGCCCTGGAGCGGTTAACTCTAGCGACCAGGCTGACTGGTCAATCTCAACCAGTCCGCCCTTGGACCATACCCGTCCGATCAGGGATGCGGGCTCGCCAGGATTCAGGTCGCCGGGAATTTTCCGGGCCACTTCCAGTTCCAACGGGTCAAACTCTACGGTGATGGTCTGGGTGCTGCTGGCCGGGTAACGCACCTCGCCATACCGTCCGGTCAGGGTGCTTTCCAGCGATACCTCCAGCGTGTGCGTTCCCGCCCGGGGAGGGATTACGGTCCCGGAGAAGACGCCGCTGGAATCCAGGTCGACCCGCATGCCGTTGCCGCTGAAGGATGCGCTCAACACCGGGGACCGGAGACCTGAAAAGGGAGTGATCCGACCGGTGATATTGACCGAGTCACCGGGCAGTATCCGGTGGATTGTTTCCCCGTCGATTGATGCCTCCAGCGCGGGAGCTTCTACGATTTCAACCCGCTGCTGCCGCCGGTAGGCCCGTTCCTGGCGTTGGCCGGTACGGGGGTCAGCAAAGCCGACGGTGGCTTCAAACATCAGCCGGTAATCACCGGTCCGGGTAGCGTTTTCCAACCGGCCCACGTGCTCCAATTGTTGCCCACTTAAATCTACCGGGTTGGTCACTCCTTCGGGGCTGGTTGCCGCCAGAACCAACTCACCGCTGACCGGCACCCAGTCTCCACCTGCCCGCCGCCCTTCAATCGCCGCCCGGACCTCCACCGACGGCCCGGCGGCATGGACTCTCCCGGGAGAGTTCAGGGCGACACGCACGTCGGACTGGATATAGGCAAACGACTCACCGAAGCAGCCCGGGCCGGTGAACCGGACCGTCCAGGTGCCTTCCGCCGGACGGCCAAAGTTGTAGAACCGGAATGTGCCTTCCTGACGGGCCGAGTCGCCGCTTGAACCATCGGGATTGAGGACCAGGACCCGTCCCGAAAAATCTTCCTGGGAATCTTCCGAAGCCGTCACCACGCTGAGCTGTTTGGCATAGGGGTCTACGTACACCGGATAGTCGGCAGTCTCTCCGATCCCGAGACACCGGGGCGGGGCTTGCAACACCAGCTCCGTCTCCTTGAACTGGTCCAGGACGGTCTGGAAACAGGCCGCCAGCTCGGTGTCGGTGGGGGCGTCACAGGTCTCGCCGCCGGTGACCTCGGCAATATGGGACATGAAGCCGGCATCGGCCGCCCGGCCGAAGGATATGGGAAACACCGGCCATTCATTAGCTCGATAGGCCCGGAGCAGGTCTGCCAAGGCTGAGCTGTACTCCGCCGATTCGGCTTCAGACAGCAGGAGCCGCCCGTCGGTTAAGAACACCACCAGCTTGGGGTTTTCGGTGCTGTCCCGTTCCAGTTCCGCGAAGGCCTCGGTCAAGGCATCCAGCATGTCGGTGCTGCCGGAGGACCGCAACAGTGACAGGGAGCTTTTCAGACTGTCCCGGTTTTCGTCGCTCTGTACTTCGGTCAGGGTTGCCACCATCCGGGCCTGGCGGGAGAAGAGCACGGTGGCTATCCGGTCCTCCGGGAACAGCCGCTCGATCAGCAGGCGGCCGCCCAGCCCGCGACGCTGGCCCGGGTCAGTCTGCAGCATGCTCCTGGAGTCATCAACTACCAGTATTACCGTAACGCCGGAAGCCTCGGGCTCCTGCGCTCGGGCCAGGCCCGGCGTCCAGAAAGATCCAATTATGGCTGCCAGACCTGCCATTAGCAGGGCCATCAGCAGGGCCATCCGTGGGACGGATATGGCGGTCCGGGGCAGTTTGCGGTAGAAATTGAAATGTTGGTGCATCAGTTTCATCAAGTTATCCAAAGCTATCCATCCGTCAGTTATCCCGCCGTCAGTCATCCCGGGGTTTGGTAATCAGGTGCTGGTGGAGGCCGAAAACCAGAAAGAAAAGCCTCAACATTTACATAACTGAAAATTAGCAATTCTTGCAAGGTGATCGCCGGACCGAATTGTATGAATTTGCATCAATTGATCAAAAACTGCTTTGAATCTGCTTAGCCGGCGGTCAGGCGACTGGGTATGCTATCGCTAAACAAGTTCAGGATGGCTGGAGGTTTTGGGATGCAGGTAACGATTCAAGAAGCTGCCAATACGCTGGGAATCGCCGAATCGACAGTCAGGCGCCGGATACGCAACGGGGAGTTGGAAGGTCAGCAGAAGCCCACTCCCCAGGGATACACCTGGCTGGTGGATTTACCCGAAGACCTGGCAATCGATAAAGCCGGGGAACAGCACCTGGTGGGTGAAGCGGGGCTGATGCGGGAATTGGTGGATTCGCTGCGGTCGCATCTGGAAGGCCTGGAAAGCCAGTTGGGCACCAAGGACCGGCAGATTGAGCAGCTGCATGTTCTACTGCAGCAGGTCCAGGCCGCCTTGCCGCCGCCCCGTGGAGTTCGCCCCTGGTGGCGGGTCTGGCAGCGGTCGGCTACGGCCCAGTGAGCCGGGCAGGCCGGTCAAGAAATTTGGGACTGGGCATTTCTATTTCTTGTATTTCTATTTCATGTATTTCAAAGAAGCAGACCGATTGGGCCGACGGGTTTGGATTTCTGGTTGGTTGCTGGGGAGTCTTACTTGACAGTTCTTACTTGACAGGGTTCAGGCCCTTTGTTAGGATTCCAGCCATTGCGATGCATGGTGGTCAAGTGGCGACGCTGATCCCAAAACATCAGCAACGCCCCTTCTCCTTGGGCCGGGAGTTATGGGCAGCGAAAGCATTCAACGCAGTGTAGCCAACCTCAGACCAGGACCAGGTCTGCCCGCGATGTTCGCCAGATACAAGGACATGGTGGAGCAGGAGTTGTCCCAGGTTGCCCCGGCGTCGGGCAACAACGACCTTGCCATCCTGATGCGGTACCATCTG
>DASTLM010000123.1:0-3447 GCA_035714945.1 Dehalococcoidia bacterium
AAAGGAGAACCACCGGGACAACCTGGAGGAAGAAGCAGGCCGCCATGACCCATTTGCTGCCAATACTGTCGGCCGCGATGGGAACGCCAAATCTGGTGACGGTGCTCATCACCGAAAGAGTGACAAAGGCACCCGCCGCCAACGCCGGAGAGACGCCCCGCTCGGTGGCCATCGCCACCAGGTATACCAGAATAACGGCATGACCGGCGCACCCCCAGAAGTGGATGCCGATGAGGTTCCAGAAGGCGAGGGTCTTCTGGGCCTGGTTCAAGAAAGTCCTGGTCCTGACCAGGGCAATTTCACCCGTCTGAGACCTGATAATGGGTTCGTCGTCAGCCGCGCCCAGAGGCCGGAGGCCCACGTCGGCCGGCTCATTGTGGAACAACCGGATCAATATCAGCAACAACAAGCCGCCGCCGATACCCGGGATGACAAAAGCCGCCCGGAGCCCCCACTCGTTAAGGATCAGGAGAATGATGGGGACTGCCACCAACGGCCCCATCCCCTGGGACGACTGCAACACCCCCATGCCCAGGCCCAGGCGCCGCCGGAACCAGAGAGTCACTGCCACCGCCAGCGGCACCTGGAAGATGGCCATCGAAATGCTGACGACAACTCCAAAGAACAGGTAGAACTGCCAGAGTTGGGTCATGGTGCCGGTCAGGACCATGCCAACGATGAAGAGGATACCGCCCAGAAGCATGGTCGCCCGGACGCCATAGCGGTCGCCCAGCCAGCCCGCCGGAGGCCCGAATAAACCGGACACAATCCATTGCAGGGAGAAGCCGATACCGACCATCCCGTAGCTCCAACCGAAGGTGTCCACGATGTGGGGCACCAGAACACTGGCCGACGACCGAAATCCGGAAGTGCCCAGCCGCATGATGGCAGCCACCACCACAATCACCCAGGCGTAGTGCACGCCATGGCGGCCCACGGCGAGAGTGCTGGGCTTGAGGTTTAACATCTGGGGTTCAACATGCGGAAATATTTGCCTCCAGCATATTTTCTTCTATATTATTTTCTACCAGGCTATACTCGAAATCTGCATTCGGAGCGTTGCCCCTGATTCTGATACTCATCATCCTGATACCAAGGAGCCTGGATGTCAATGTAGAGCCTGGATGTCAATTAAATAATACATAAATCAGATGGCCCACCGGTTGACGGAACGCCAACCTGGTAATAGACTGGTGCTAAACCCACACCCCCAGGGTATGGGTCAAAAGGGGGTGTCATGGCTTCTGACGCCAAATCCGCCGCCCTGAAGCGGCTGAACTATATTGAAGGTCACCTTTCGGGTGTCCGCAAGATGCTGGAGGAAGACCAGTACTGCGTGGACATCCTGAAGCAGACCTACGCGGTGCGCCGCGCCATCGAAAAAATGGAGGGCATCCTGCTGCAAGGACATCTCGAGTCCTGCGCCGTTGCGGGGATCAAGGCCGGGCGGGAGCAGGAGATCGTCGCCGAGCTAAAAGACCTGTATCTCCTGGCGAATAAGTGACATACACCTGAGATAACCGGCGCATAATAAATGACAACTACGACCAGAAAATACCAGCAGATAACCCTTCCCGTAAAGGGAATGACCTGCGCCGCCTGTGTGGGACACGTGGAGCACGCCCTGGCGGCAGTCCCCGGCGTTGCCCGGGTCGTGGTGAACCTGGCCACCGAGAAAGCATCGGTGGGGCTGGACCCGGTGGAGCTGAATAACGAAGGCGTGACTATCGAGCAACTCCGGCAGGCAGTGGCCAATGCCGGTTACCAGGTGCCCACCAGCCAGACCACCCTCAACATCGGCGGCATGACCTGCGCCTCCTGTGTCGGCCACGTGGAGCACGCCCTGGCAAGAGTCCCCGGCGTCACCGCGGTGTCGGTGAACCTGGCCACCGAAAAGGCGACGGTTGAGTACGTGCCCGGCGTGGCCAGCCTGCCTGATCTCCAGCAGGCCGTTGCCGGGGCTGGTTACCGGGTGGAGGGGGTCGAGGGCCAGGGACGAGACACCGAAGCAGAACTGGAGCGGCTGTCCAGAACCACCGAAATCAAATCCCTGGGGAGACGGTTCCTTTTCGCCGCCGCCGGTGGCGCCTTGCTGCTGCTGGGCACCTTTGAGGCATTGCCCTGGGTGCCGGCGCTAATGGCGGTGGCATTTTACCCCTTCCTGCTCTGGGCGGTGGCCACCCCCATTCAGTTCTGGTCCGGCTGGAGCTTCTACACCTCGGGCATCGGGGCTTTGCGGCACGGCGCGCCCAACATGCACACGCTGATCGCCCTGGGAACATCGGTGGCCTATGGATACAGCGCCGCGGTGGTGCTGATCAATGGGTTCGCTCCAGAAATTCTGGCGAATACCAGCTTAAAGACCGACGTATTCTTCGACACCTCGGCCATCATCATTGCGTTGATTCTGCTGGGACGTTACCTGGAAGCTCGGGCCAAAGGCCAGACTTCGGAAGCCATCCAGCGGCTGATCGGCCTGCGTCCCAACACCGCACGGGTGGTTCGCGGCGGTGAAGAAATCGACCTGCCGGTAGATGCGGTGGTGGTGGACGACATCATTCTGGTGCGGCCCGGCGAAAAAATCCCGGTGGATGGTGAGGTCGTCGAGGGCTATTCCTCGGTGAACGAGGCGATGCTCACCGGCGAAAGCATGCCGGTGGACAAGCAGCCGGGCCAGGCGGTCTACGGGGCAACGCTGAACCAGCACGGCTCCTTCACCTTCCGGGCGGTCAAAATCGGCCAGGACACCGTGCTGGCCCAGATCATCAAACTAGTGGAGGACGCCCAGGGGTCAAAGGCGCCCATTCAGCGCCTGGCCGACCAGGTATCGGCCTACTTCGTGCCAACTATCATCGTAGTTGCGCTGGCCGCCTTTGTCTTCTGGCTGGCCCTGGGTCCGGCCCCGGCATTGACCTATGCTGCCCTGGTGGCGGTGGCGGTGATGATCATCGCCTGCCCTTGTGCCCTGGGCCTGGCCACACCCACCGCCATCATCGTCGGCACCGGCAGAGGGGCCGAGCAGGGGGTGCTGATCCGCAGCGCGCAAGCCCTGGAGATCGCCCATAAGGTCAACGTGGTGGTCCTGGACAAGACCGGCACCCTGACCACCGGACAGCCGGTGGTGACCGACATTATCGCCGGCAACGCTTCGGAAAATGCCCTGCTCCGGCGGGCGGCGTCGGCGGAACACGGATCAGAGCATCCGCTGGGCGAGGCCATCGTCCGGGAAGCCCAGGCCCGGGGCCTGCAATTGGCAGCGGTTACCGACTTTGAGGCTATTCCAGGCAAGGGCATCCAGGCCCGGGTCGATGGCGATCTGGTGCAGTTCGGCAACCTGGCGATGATGCAGTCCAGCGGCATCGATCTGAAGGGCCTGAACCGGCCGGCGCAACAGTTGGCCAAGATGGGCAAGACCCCCATGTACCTGGCATCCAATGGGTCGGCGTT
>DASTLM010000124.1:0-2465 GCA_035714945.1 Dehalococcoidia bacterium
GGTTTCTACGAACTGGCCAGCCTGGCAGTTGCCAGCGAATGGCGGGCCAGCGGCGTAGGCCGCGAAGTGATTAACAGCATACTGAAGTCCCACCAGGGACCCGTCTACCTGATCTGCGAAGATCAGGTGATCGAGTTCTTCCGCCGGTTCGGTTTTGGCCTGATACCCATGTCCCAGATTCTGCCGGGGTTGGAGTCCAAGATCGCCAGATACGCGGCAGAGGCCGGACACATTAACGTCATGCGTCGGGACTGAAGCCCTCTCGACAACTTGACCGTTGATCGGAACGGGCCGATTTTCCCCATTCACAACCATGCCCATTCAGTGGTAAGCTATTGCCTGCGCGTTTCCCATTCGGGGAACGCGAAACGCCGGAGAGACGCCATGACCGTAGCCAGCCGAATGATGAACCTGGGCACTGAAACCGCCTTTGAAGTGCTAGCCAGAGCCCGTGAGTTAGAGGCTCAGGGCCAAGAAATCATCCACCTGGAGATCGGTGAACCCGATTTCGCCACGCCAAAGCATATTGTCGAAGCGGGAATCAAAGCCCTCCAGGATGGGCAGACCCACTACGGCCCCACTCCCGGCCTGCCCCAACTACGGGAGGCCATCGCCCGCAACAGTCGGGAAGTCCGGGGTATAGACACCGACCCGTCCCACGTTGTGGTGACTCCCGGAGCCAAGCCAATCATGTTTTATGTAATCCTGGCCCTGGCTGAACCCGGAGTGGAAGTCATCTATCCCAATCCAGGATTTCCCATCTACGAATCGATGATCCGGTTCTGCGGGGCTACTCCCGTGCCAATGCAGCTCCTGGAAGAAAAAAACTACCACCCGGACTTGAAAGACCTGGCGCAGAAGATCACCGACCGTACCCGCCTGATCATCATCAACTCGCCGGAGAATCCCTGCGGTTCTGCGCTCAGCCGAGCCGAAACCGAGACCATCGCCAATCTAGCCAGGCAGCGTAAAGACCTTTACGTGATGTCCGACGAAATTTACAAGGATATTCTTTACACCGGCGAGCACCATAGCATCGCCTCTTTCCCGGAAATGGCCGAACGCACCATTATTCTGGACGGCTTTTCCAAAAGCTACGCCATGACCGGCTGGCGACTGGGCTACGGCATCATGCCCCAGGAGCTAGTACCCCACATAATCAAGCTGGCGGTCAACAGTGTTTCCTGTGCCGCCACCTTCAGCCAGCTAGCCGCCGTCGCCGCGCTGGACGGTCCTCAGGACGCCTTACAGGCGATGTCCGCCGAGTTCTCCCAACGCAGGAGGCTGATCTCCGACGGGCTACGCCGCATCCCGGGCATCAGCTGCCCCGAACCAGAGGGCGCATTTTACGCCTTCCCCAGCATCAAAGGGACCGGGCTCACCAGCGCCGAATTTGAGAAAAGGGCATTGCGTGAAGCGGGAGTGGCGCTGCTATCTGGAGCCGCCTTCGGGCAGTACGGTGAAGGATACGTGCGGCTATCCTACGCCAACTCACCAGAAAACATCCAGAAGGCCCTGGATCGATTGGGAACCTTTGTCCAGGGCCTCTAGCAGGGTCTGAACAAGGAGAGTCCAGAGGGGCGAAGCCCCTTTGGCAGGGGTCTGGGGGTGTCCCCCAGATACAATTGCAACCCCCTTCCTGGTCAATAAGGGGGCCTAGTCAGTAAGGGGGTAGGGGGATGGTCGAAAAGGGTTTTTCATCAACCTGCTAGACCAGAACATTGATCAGGAGAACTGTGCCATGCCAGAATGCCAGGTGATCCATCCCAGTCAACTGGAATCCGAGGTCTGCTCCGGCGCCATGACCCGATTGGCCGGGGTATCCGCAACCCTGTCCGGGGCATCAGGTATCCATCTGGCCATAGCCACGATTCCACCCGGCTGCGCCTCCACTCCTCACCACCACGTTAACTGCGAGTCGGCCATCTACGTGCTCAAGGGACGGGGCAGATTTATTACCGGAGCAAACCTGGAAAACGAGCTACCCATCGGACCGGGAGACTTCATCTATGTTCCCCCCCAATCAGTGCACCAGCCGGTCAATGACGGAGCCGAACCAATGGAGTTGATCGTCGCCCGCAACACTCCGGTCGAGATTGTCGAGGAGTACCGGCCGCCAATTATCAAAGCATAGCGAAACCAATTCGTACAATAATTACTCTGTCCTTCTCCACCTTCAACATCTAATAACCCTCTGACAACCCCAATTAACCCGATCCATGACCTCTTTCCCATAAGGTTGATTTATCAAGTAGCCATAACGGGACAAATCAGCCTCCAGGGAAAAACCAATGGGTAAACCAATGTTTGCGTCACCTCCAACCACCATTCTCCTGGTTGAGGATGAACTGATGGTGCGTAAAATGCTGTTAGACGTTTTGCACTCCCAAGGCTACCACGTCCTGGAAGCCATCAACGGACAGAACGCTCTGGAGATCGCCCGACAACCCCACCAGGAAAAAATA
>DASTLM010000125.1:0-3809 GCA_035714945.1 Dehalococcoidia bacterium
CTGGGGGACACCCCCAGACCCCTGCCAAAGGGGCTTCACCCCTCCGGACTCCCCCTTTTCGGCACCCTGTTAGTCCCAGGAGTGCCGGAAAATCAGTTTGATTTGGGGAATGCCGGCCTAAATCAGGCCGGCCTGAGAGGCAGACCGAAGGGCCATCACCAGTCCCACCACCAGGACAATCAGGGCGGTTACAAAAGGAGTTGCTCGCGACAACTGGCTATGAAATTGGAATCGTTCCATCAACCTGGTGGCATACACCAGCAGCATTCCAGTCCCGGCCAGAACGCCCGCCATGCCCGCCCCAAAAGCCAGGATCAGGAGCAAACCGAATCCTATCCGGTGGAGGGATATAGCAGCCAGTAATATCACCAGGGCCGAAGCCGAAGGGACCAGACCTCCCGCCACCCCAAGGGCAGCCAGCTTCTTCCAGGTGACGCGCCAATCGTCATTTGAATGGGACACATGGATGTGGCCGTGGTGGTGGGTATGCGGCTGAGGCTGGCCACGACGCAGACGAGTGACCAGGAGCCAAACGCCGATTGCCATCACCATCCCCCCCGAAGCCAGACCAAGCCAGGGATAGAGTTCCTCGGGAGTGATGATGGTGGAGGCGTAGAGGACCACCAGCCCCAATGCCAGGACTCCCAGGGTGTGGGAGAGCGTAACGGTGAAGCCGAGGAACAGGGCATGCTTCGGTGTACCGCGAGTCCCAACCAGGTACGCGGCCATTATGGTCTTGCCATGGCCAGGCGAGACTGCATGTAAAGCTCCCAGTCCCAGGGCGGTTAGAAAGGAGAGGACGATCACTGTCAGGCTAAGGTTGTGGGAGGTGACCAGCGAGGTTAACGTGTCCTCAGACTTGGGCCCGGGTGCGGTGGCCGCCGCCGCAGGTTGGGCCGCGCTAATTTCTTGACCCGGGCCGACCAATTCGAAGGTCAAGACGGCTTCCTCCTGGTTGGGAGGGCTGCTCAGCAGGTCTCCGGGGTAGGCGCGAAGTTCGTCGCTCCGGTCGTGCTGTGGTGCCGTGGAATTGAGGAGCGAGATACCCTTGCCAGGCTTGACTACGATCTCCTTCCAGCCGATTCTGCGCCGGTAATTGTCGTCCCGATAGTAAAGGTGATGCTCCGCACCGTCCATTTTGTCAATCCGGCCCCGTAGCAGAAGGTCGAGACGCAGGGTCGGCAGGCCACCCTGCCCGGCGGGAAAGGTCAATTCCTGGTCGACGACATCCAGCTGCACCGGGGAGTCGTTTACCGAGAGAAATTGCCCATCCTTGAGTTCTTCAACCTTGTTTCCCAGGTAATCGGCACCCTCGTGATCGGTCACCCGTCCGTCCCGATCTAAATCAATCCTGGCCAGCTCTTGAAAGGTGGGTATCTCTGCCATGTCCAGGACGTAACGCACGCTGATGAGGCCAGGGTCAGGTTCAATACGGCTGTAGCGATTGATCGTGAAATTCCCCAGGGGATGGGCCGAGGAAACCTGGGGGTGAGATACAGTCGATCCCCCGATCAGAATCAACAGGGCCGATAGGGCAAGAATTCCCCTGCGGAGCAGCAGGGGGCCCCATCTCATGATGGTGCTCCTCCCAGGCCGTCAGGTGAAACGGCCCTTCCCTGTAACTCCGCAAGGGCCTTCCTGGCATGGTCCTCGTAGAGGACCGAAAAGTGGGGATTCAAATCCAGGGCGTGCTCCAGATATCGGCGCGCAACCTCCCGGTCTCCCAGACGGTAGTGGATCATACCGGCGTGGTAGTAGAGGTTGGGGTCCTGAGTTCCCAGCTTCATCGCCTCTTTAATGAACTCGGCGGCCTCGTCCAGGCGGTCCTTCTGGTACAGTGCCCAGGCCAGGGCGTCGTATGCGTAGATATCCTGGCGCACGGCCAATTCTCTGGTGGCAAGTTCCAGGGCCTGGTCCAGATTACGGTGGTGATCGGCGTAGAAGAGAACCAACTCCCGGTTGTAAACCACCTGGTTGATTGCCGCCAGTTGGGCGATGAACTCTACCGTGTCGTACTGTGATTCGGCTCTGGCCATATCACCTGTTTTGGCATACAGGTCACCCAGGGCGGCGAGGGTCGCAGGTTGCGGGATGACCGCCACGGACCGCTCATAGAGCTCGATGGCCTCATTGTACCGGCCCTGGGCCGCCGCCGCTCGGCCAAGGGCGGCCAGAGCCAGGAAGTAGCCGTCGAAATCTCGAAGCGCATCTTGATAGAGCTCGGCTGCCTCGTCGATGCGTCCGGAGTTGAAATAGAGGTTTCCCAGGTGCACCCGGGCCCAAGCGGTGGGTTCAGTTCCGGGTGGTCCAGCAGCCACCGCCATTTGCATGGCTTCGATTGCTCCATCCATGTCCCCGATCAGTTCGCGGGCGTAGGACACTCGAGCATAAGAGTCCATATTAGGTTTCAGGTCCACCATGGTCTGGAAGCTTTCGATGCCGTCCGGATACTTCCCAAGCTCGATCTGGGCATCTCCGCGTACGCCGTAGGTGTTGGCGTGGGACGCATCGATCTCCAGGGAACGCTCCGCCCACTCCAGCGCCTCCTGGAACTGATGTCTTCCCAGGGCCACGGCTCCCAAAAGACTCATGGCGCTGGCGCTCCTGGGCTCAAGTTCCAGGGCCCGCAGCAGGGCGTCCTCCGACCGGTTGTAGTAGGATGGGTCGCCAGTCTCCCGCGCCTTCTGAAGATAGGCGCCACCCAGTTCCACATACGCGTACTGGTCCAGCTGCCGGACCTCCTGCTTCTTTTCCAGTCGCTCAACGAGGCGGTCGGTAGCATTCCAGGCCCTGGGCGGAGCATCCGCGGGTGTCCGATCGGCCTGGCCCATCTGCAGGGAGAGACTAAGGGATGCCAGTACGATAACAACTAGACCCAGCAATACCAGGCTGTAAGGCAGGGTACTCCAGAATCTTCTCCGCCCTACTCTACCCATGGTTTTGCCTCCAATTAGAAGGATGGAGGGTTAGAAGGATGGAGGGGCCCATCGGCAAGACCGCTCGATGGGGGCCGATGGACTCCTCCAGAAGCATCGATCAGGGGTTTCGAAGGGTACGGCGTCGCCATATGGTGAATATCCCTCCCAGGGCGACACCACTGGCCAGCAGACCTGAGCCGATACTCAGCGCCACTGGCCCCGAGTTATCCGAATGATGGTTGTGCTCAAATCCCTGGTGCGGCGTGCCCACGTAGGGGAACTTCGCCAGGAAGGGAACGTCGTTCTGGTCCACGCCGTCACCCAGTTGATTATTGGGTGACAGGTTGCACAGACCCAGCAGGCCTTCGAGGATGTCCCCATAGCCGCAGGCTGCGCCGCGAACTATGACGTCGACAACATCATCCCCCAACCGGCGCCCGTTGGGAAAGCCAGCCAGGTCGCCAGCCAGAGCGCCAAGGCGCTCGGGTGAGGGGTTGGGTGCAACGGATGTATTCAACCTGAGCATCTCCGAGGGTACCACGCCGGCCGGCTGGTTGAGACCCGGGACCCCGGTGAGAAACACGGCGACCAGGTCGTCCCGCCCCGTTTCCGGCACTGGGGCGACAACATCGCCGTAAATCAGGTTGAGCAGCCCCGCCACCTCAGGATCGGTCACGTGGTTGAGGAACTGGGCGTCATCCTTGGGATGCGAAGCGTTGAACCGGTCCTTCTCTCCCAGGGGAATGACTACCTCATTGACCAAGGGCATCCCCAGTCGTGAGACCTGGACGTACGGGCCATCGTGGGCGGGCTCCCCGCCGTCGGGCTGAAGTATACGCACACTGGGCCTGCTGGAGGTCGCCCAGACTCCGATAACATCATCGCCGTTAA
>DASTLM010000126.1:0-1764 GCA_035714945.1 Dehalococcoidia bacterium
GACCGAGATAACCCAGGGTGTAAGCGATACCCCACCTGTCTTCCACCTGCCGCAGCAGGGCCAAACTCTCTTCATACATCGCCCGCGCGGCCGAGATGTTGCCTCCGGAGCGGGCCACCAGGGCCAGCCCGTTGAGGGCAGCGGCGGTGCCCGCCTTATCTTCCAGTTGCCGGTACAGTGTCAAACTTTCCCCACACAGCGCTGCCGCCTGGCCGAGGTCGCCCTGGTAATGAGCCAGAACCCCGGCGCCGGTAAGGGCCTTTGCCAGCGGAGGTGGGGTTGAACTGTTCCTTTCGGCCAGCGTCTGGTCCAGCCAGCGACGTCCTTCTGTCAGGTGGCCTCGCACAAACCAGAACCACCAGAGGGCACCGCATAGCCTTAACGCCATCTCTGTTTCCCCTCGGTCCAGCCACCAGGCCAGGGCCGCTCGAAAATTGTCGTACTCTGTTTCCAGCCGATTGAGCCACACCTCTTGTTCTGCACCGTTGAGCTTTGGGGCCGCCTCCTCAGCCAGTTGCAGATAGTAAGCGGCATGGGCCTGCCGCGCCGAGTCTTCATCACTACTCCCCACCAGGCGCTCCAGGGCGTACTCTCGAATGGTCTCCAGCATAACCAGACGCGGCTCCCCATCCGCCGGTTCAGCCTGGCGGAGCAGGCTCTTATCTAAAAGAGACGCCAACCCGTCCAGCACCGTCATTGAAATATCGCCGGTGGCGCCACAAACCTCCTCTGCCGCCTCCAGGGTACAGCCTCTCGAGAAGCTGGCCAGCCTCATAAATAAACGCTGCTCATCAGGGTCCAGCAGGGCGTAGCTCCACTCAATGGTACCCCGTAACGTTTGCTGACGGGGTGGCAGGTCCCGCGGCCCGCCCGTCAGCAGTCTCAAGGAAGACAAGCCCCGGTCTCCTCGCATATGAGCCAGCATTGCCTGAGGGGACATTAGCTTGACCCGCGTTGCCGCCAGTTCTATAGCCAGGGGCAGGCCATCCAGCCGTACACAGAGTTCAGCCACAGCAAGTGCATTCGCATCTGTAAGCACGAAATCGGGCTTCGCCGCGCAGGCTCGCTGGGTGAAAAGAGCCACTGACGCGTATCCCAGCAGGGTCTCAAGTTCCGGTAATTGTTTCAGGTCCGGTAGCGCCAAGGATGGCACCGGAAACTGGTGCTCCCCGGAGAGGTGCAGCGCAGCGCGGCTGGTCACCAGCACTTTAAGCCCGGGACAGACTGATAAAAGCTCGGTCACCAAAGGGGCGGCTGCCGCCAGGTGCTCAAAGTTGTCCAGCAGGAGCAGAAAATCCTTCTCCTGCAGGTGGGCTTTCAGCTGGTCCAGCAGGGTTCGTTCGCCGGCTTCTTTGAGTCCCAATGTCTGGGCGGTCGTGGGGATGACCAGGCTAGGGTCGCCAAGGGAGGCCAATGGGACGAAGCCGACGCCATCCTGGAATACTTCGCCCAACTCTGTCGCTACCTGGAGGCCCAAGCGACTCTTCCCTACACCTCCAGGGCCAGTGATTGTCAGCAGGCGCACATCCGGCCGGTGGAGAAGTTGCTGTATGCCAGCTATCTCTCGCTCGCGCCCAACCAGAGGCGTGGGCTGCTCCGGCAGGTTGCCTTTGAGGGGGAGCCCAGACCGTACCTGCCCGCCATGGAGGTAACCGGGAGGCTCTCGGTGCATACCCACTTCTGGGCCTCCAAAACCGACGGCAAGGAGCCTTGATTTGGCAACTGGCGCCGTCGAGGTTCTTCTCGAAACGACCGCCACAAGTA
>DASTLM010000127.1:0-2678 GCA_035714945.1 Dehalococcoidia bacterium
GACGCCGAAAGTTTTACCCGAGCAACGGTTTCTGCCCGGAACCCGATACCGTCGGTTGTTAAAGTGCCCGAAGCCGTTTTATCCCCCGAGTGCCTACGGGTCTGGCATAAAGGGGTGCCTTCGCACGCGGATACACTAGCATATTTAGCAACCTGATTAAGGAGAGATTGTCGCTTTCCTCTGCCGCCTGATGCCTACGGGTCTGGCATAAAAGGCGGCAGTCTCCAGCGACACGTTTTGTGAAAGAACGCAAGAGGGAAAGAACGTCAGCCGTAAAATGAGCATCAAGGTTGGGCCAACCATGATGCTGGCGGTGTGGCGGTCAATTTTGATAACGTTGCTGCTGGTAGGTTGCGGCGGCGCCGCCAGTCCGGTCCCCGACCCTCCAGTCCAGCCGATAACTGAACCAGCGTCCAGACCAACGCCATTCCTGGCCGGCACGCCCGATGCCCCCGAATTAGCGACCCCGCCACCCACCGCCGTCACTGCGACTCCGGGACCGGAGACGGTTACGCTGACCCCCAGCAAAGACAACACGCTGTACGAAGACGGTCAGGGCTTTCTAAGTAACGGCTCCGGTCAGCATTTTTTCGCCGGCAAGAGTGCCGCCGGGGCGGTGCGGCGGGCGGTCATCGCTTTTGACATAGCCAGCAGTGTGCCCACTGGATCGACCATCACGCAGGTCACCCTGACCCTGAACATGAGCCGCACCCGGAATGAAGAGCAGATCATGGCGTTGCACCGCCTGCTGGCCGATTGGGGCGAGGGCGCATCGGACACGGCGGGCAACGAGGGGTCCGGGGTATCGGCAAGTCGTGGTGACGCTACCTGGACCTACCGATCCTTTGACCACGAGCCGTGGCGCGAGCCGGGGGGCGATTTCTGGTCTACTGCCAGCAGTAACGTCAGGCTATCCGGGCCAGACCGGTATTCCTGGGATTCGACTCCGGCCATGGTTGCCGACGTTCAAATGTGGCTGGACCGTCCGGCCAATAACTTTGGGTGGTTGCTCAAGGGTAACGAAGAGGAACTCAGGACGACCAAGCGTTTCGACAGTCGAGAAAACGAATCGCCGGAGAATCGCCCGATGTTGACAATTACATTTGTTCCCCGGGCCAATCCTTGAATCCTCATGGCTCAGACTAGCTACGTCTCGCCGGCCCAGGATGTTACCCGACGGGGAACTATCTTGATCACCGGGTTCTGGTCAATGTCCATTCCTTGATACTGGGGGTACTTCTGCCGCAGCAGCCGGACTGCCGCGGTCTGCTCCTGGCCTACCTCCAACACCAGCGCATCCCCGTGCACCAACACGTACCAGAGATGTCGCCAGTCCTCGTCATAATGGTCTACGACCAGGGCCACCCTGGAGTTGGACTGGATATTACGCACCCGCTTTAACCTGATCAGGGCAGTCCTCTTCGGCTTCTGGTCCAGCACCGAGTAGATGGCCTGACCGTCGAAAGCGTAGCACACCGGAATAACGTGCGGGGTTCCCCGGGGATCCGCCGTAGCCAGATGGCCCGTACGCGCCTCCGCGAGCAGCCTGGCTTGCAGCTCGGTGAATTCGACCATTCCCAATCTAACCAGGAAACACCCTCACCCGTTTTACGATCACCAGGAGGGTGCGCTGAGCACTGAGCCGACTAACCGGGTGTTGGTAAGGGCGTGCGCCGGATCCCGGAGCTAAATCCCGGAGGAAAAGGCCATCGGGTCTTCCAGGAACTCGACGTTCTCCAGGGCCGCCCGCGCCGCATCTTCCAGCACAGCATCGCCTTCCTTGACGCAGCGGAGCAATGCCCGCTTGGCCAACGGCCCGCCCACCTTGCCCAGGGCGTTCAGTCCGGCCAACTGCACCTGACAATCATCGTCCTGGAGGAGAGCGATGAGATGAGGCACTACATCCTCGTCGCCCAATTCGCCGCACGCGTTGGCCGTTTCGAAACGTACCGTCGGTTCCTTATGCTGAAGCTCTTTAATCAGCAGGGGCAGCCAACTGGTTTCGCCGGTGCGGCCCATGGCGAAAATGGAACTGGACCTCAGCTTGACGTTATTGCTATCGTAAGCCCAGCTAACATACTTCCTGACTTCTTCGGTGTTGAACGGGGCCGCTGCCTCCAGACTGCGCCGCCGGACCTCCAGCGACTCATTCTCATCAGCAACTAATGACATCAAATTTTTCAGGATTGCATCGGCGTCTCTTTGCAGGAATTTGCCCTCTTGAATCATGACGGCAAACTTGCCCAGCGCCATCGCTGCCGCCGCCCGGACCTCTTCGCCTCGGCCAGAACGGAGGATATCAATCAAGCAGGGGATTGCCGAGCGGTCTTCGTATTCCCAAAGACCCTCAATAGCCTTCGCCAGGACCACCTCGTCCCGGTCCTTCAGACACATCTTGAAGACGGCGCAGAAGTCCAATTCCGGGTTGTCCTCGGCCAGGTCCACCATGGTAGAGATTATCCAGCGCTGCCGTTCCACCGGAATGGTGAACCATCTTTTGGCGAAACTCCCCAGTTCAGCGGGGGAGAGATCAGATGCTTCGATAAAGTCGGAGGTGGGGACTTCCACTTGGGGATCAGCGAGAGACTCAACAAATTCTTCTATTGGCATGAGCTCGCCTCTTGGCACTCAGAAACTAATGTACCTGAATCCAATGTACCTGAATCTGATGTACCTGA
>DASTLM010000128.1:0-5454 GCA_035714945.1 Dehalococcoidia bacterium
CAGGAGGCGCCTCTTCAGCGCGCCCTGCGCCACGGTGAGAGCGTATACGCCGAGGAAATCCGGTTCGAATATCCTGGTGGGAGCGCGCGGCCCACCCTGGTCTCGGCCGCACCCATTTATTCAGCCGAGGGCAAAATAACCGGAGCCATCGCCGTGATCCAGGACATCACTCCTCTGGAAGAAGCAGAGAAGCAACGCAGTGAGTTTCTTGGTATGGTAAGCCATGAACTTCGGTCTCCTCTGACGGCCATCAAGGGGGCCTCGGCTACGGCATTGAGCAGCCGCCGGCCTCTCGACGCTAACGAGGCGCAAGAGTTTTTTCAGATAATTGATGAGCACGTGGACCAGTTAACTAATCTGGTAAACAACCTGCTGGACTTGAGCCGCATGGAGGCTGGCGCATTATCGGTGAACCCGGAACCCGCTGATCTGCTGGCAGTGCTAGAAGACGCCAAAACGACTTTCGCCCGCTCCGGAGGTATCCATCAGGTGCAAATCCGGCTGCCCGAGAACCTGCCGCAAGTCCACGCCGACCGGCGCAGGGTGGGCCAGGTCTTGACCAATCTGATTGACAACGCGGCCAAATTCTCGCCGGTCACCGAGCCTATCAGCTTGGAGGTGGAGCTGAGCGACACCCATGTAGTGGTGCGGGTGCGGGACGCTGGTTCCGGCATCGCCAGGAACCAGTTGCCCCGGCTTTTCAAGAAGTTCTGTCAGCTGCACAACGGCAGCAGCGACAGTCCCCCGGGCAGCGGCCTGGGGCTGGCGATCTGCAAGGGGATCATCGAGGCCCACGGCGGCCGCATCTGGGCCGATAGCCCGGGGGAGGGTAAGGGTACGACGTTTAGCTTTAGCCTGCCCGTCTCCAGCGGCCCGCCCAGTTCAGCCGTATCCAGAGGTTCTCCGGTGGCCCAGCCCCAGCGTGCCGTTCACCGCTCCGACCGACGCCCCCGGGTCCTGGCGGTGGATGACGCTCCCCGGGTGCTCCGGTTTCTACGGCGGTTGCTCGACGATGCGGGTTATGAGACTATCGTGACTAGCGACCCCACGGAGGCTGGCAAGCTGGTGGAAACGGTGGAGCCGGACTTGGTCCTGCTGGACGTAATGCTCCCCGGCGCCACTGGTTTCGACTTGCTACAGCTAATTCGGGAGTTTTCTCCTGTGCCCGTCATTTTCCTCACTGCACGAGACTCCGACGAGGACGTCGTGCGGGCCCTCAAGCTGGGGGCCGACGACTATGTCACCAAGCCTTTCTCGTCTTCCGAGCTTCTGGCGCGTATCGATACCGCCGTGCGGCGGAAGGTGTTGAACGGCCAGACCCAGGCGCAGTCCTCCTTTGTCCTGGATGACCTCAAGATTGACTTCGTTGAACGGCGGGTAACTAGAGACGGCCAGGTGATTTACCTTTCTTCATCGGAGTACAAACTACTGCATCAACTGGCAACCCACGCCGGGAGGGTGTTAACCCACGACCAGATCCTGCATTCGGTGTGGGGTCCCCATTACGCCAATGAGACCGAACTGGTGCGCTCCCTGGTCCGGCGCCTGCGCCGCAAGTTGGGCGATGACGGTCACCAACCCCGCTACGTCTTCAACGAACCCCGGGTGGGCTACCGTATGGGTAAACCCTGACCCAAATTAACTTTGACCAACCCCAAAACCGTAGGGGCAGACCTTCGGGTCTGCCCTCGCTGCCGCACAGCATCCTCTTCAGGCCCTCACCCTTTGCCAACACCTTTTGTCGAAATTTTGTCACAATATTGTCATAGGTAGCCGCCGGACCGTCATGGCGATATCACGTGACGATGCCATAATCGAGCTAACCTGCACGGGAAGTAGGTAACGAGAGGTGAATATGTTCTGGTTGAGATGCTGTCCCCGTTGTGGGGGGGACCTGGTTGAAGATGCCGACTGGTACGGCGCCTACATGGCTTGTGTACAGTGCGCCTATTATTTAACCGAGGCAGAAGAGGCAAGCGTCAAATTCGCCCTGGGGATATTAGCCTCGTCGCATTCCCGTAGTCCTCTTCTAAAGTTCTGGTCGACACAAGAAGGGTATGACCAGAATCCGCTTCCTTTCCCAGGTCACCAGCCGGAAGACCACGACCAACGACGGGCTTGACTCTCTGGAAAGCCGATTAACCAGCAGGCTTGAGGGGTTTAAGGAAACCGATGATCGCTGGGGCGGTGACCCCGGCGCGGATGGACTTGAGGAACCAGGATTTGCTTAAAGCTCACCTGCATTCCGGGTGGCTTGCAATAGTTGGGCTAAGCCTCGGAAGGCAGATGGTGGAGTCCTTCGTGTTGCTCAGCGCCCTTGGCGGAGAGTGTGGACGACATGGCCCTTTTGAGAGAGGATGAAGGGCTGGCGATAGCCCTTGTCTATAAGCCGCCAGCGCCGGAGGCGGCGCGGCAGCGGCTGGACCGGTTTCACGACGAACCGTTGATGGTCCAACGACCTGCCCAGGGATCGTTCCTTCCGGTCGAGTCCCCTGGATTGGAAGGGCTGGGAGCGGTAAACGGGCGAGTGGCGCCGACCTACGGGGAAGCGATGCAGCCCGGGAAAGAGGTTACGCTGGAGGTAGACGCCCACCTGGTGGAGACCAGCAAGGCCAACGCCCAGTACTGCTACGAGGGATACAAAGCTTACCAGCCGATGGCGGCGTGCCGGGCGGAGACGGCATTCTGACCAACGGGCTGGCGGCTGGAGTCTATCCCAGCGCCCAGCCCTGTCCTGAGCGAAGTCGAAGGGATGGGGCCAACGTGGGATGGCTGAGGCTCCAGACCCTTACCCACAACCTGCGGCAACTCCTGAAGGCGGTAGCGTTGCCCCCTGAGTACTCGAAGGCTCGCCCCAAGGGCCTGCGGTTTGCGGTCTTCACCCATATCGGCCAGGCGGTGCGCCACGCCGGCAAGGTAATGATGCGCCTAGAGCGTGTTATGAACTACATATGACTGCACGTGACGAAATACCGTTCGCCCTGAGCCTGTCGAAGGGCGAAAAATGGTTACCGCCCGTTCATGGTTCGACAAGCCTGTCCTGAACCTGTCGAAGTGGCTCACCACGAACGGGCTCAGGACACGACCCCACAGAAAGGGTGACACACAGAAAGTTCATAACACCCTCTAAGCAGTCGGGCGCTGCATCTCCTGGTCTGCCCGGCGCAGGGCCGGATACTGGGAGTGCATTGGGGCGCAAGCTGAGCAAACCAGGCGCGCCGCCGGCGCATAGGAGTGCCCGGAGAGGTCCGCCGCGACAGCTCACCGATGTCCAGAGAGTGGAGCCTGTCCCCCAAACGGCCCCAACGCTGTTTACCAGCCAACTCAACCGAACAACTGAGCTTCCAGCGGACGCATAGCCCGTAAGATAGGACCCAGTCAACCGAGGGATCCCAGTTTGCAGCCCATCTGCTCTCGGTCTATTCCCCACTCGTCCTGACAGCAGCCCACTCACGGATTAAGGGAGCAGACCATCGACTTCTTGAAGAGTCCAATACAGGCGGCGTGGTGAGCCTGCCGAACCATCCGCCCCATGTGGCTCCACTCTCCCAAGCGGCTGCCGGACTGACCCTGCTGATCATGGCGGCGGCGCTGGCAGCGGCACTGCTGGAACACCAGGTGCGGCGCTGGGTCCAGGGGCAGGGGCACAACTGCTGCGTGGGCTGATGCCGGAAGGGCGCGACAACCCCTACCCCACGGCCCGGGCTTTGCTGCGGGCCTTTGCGGACTACGCGCTGGTGCTGGTCATTCATAGCAGTGGGGAAGAGGAGGTCCATTACCCCAAGCTCCGACCGGTGCGGCAGCAAGTCTGGGAAATCATGGGCCTGGACCCGTTATCAGGGCAAACCCTATCCGGAGGGTAGCGGAAAACAGGTTGATATGCAGGCAGTCCAGCGCAGCTACGCGTGCCTCAGGTCCAGCCATACCGGATAAGAAGCGTGAAAATTGGGCTTAATCGTCTTCGATTTTGCTTTACAATAACCGCGCCTACCCGTATATTGGTCGCGGCTGTTGTAATGCAGGATCCAGTAAAAGGTTCAAAGTAGGCCTGGTGTTTCATAGTCTGACGGATGGCAGCTTCATTAGGAAGGGAATCCTCGGGGAATGACAGCGTGGGAATCCTGACATCACTAAGAGCCTATCCGAATAACCCTGCGGCTCGGAACGCTATGAGCGCGCAGGCAAAGTGCAGAAAGGCGATGTAGTTGTCGGGCGACTTGTCCCAGCGGACCAAGATGCGTCGAAAGCAGTTCATCCAGCGATGAGTTCGTTCCACCACCCACCGACGGGCCTTGAAACCTGCTTCCCTTTTGATGGCCTGGGCCTCTTCGCCCCGGCTGCGGATGTGAGCGGTAAAGCCAAACTCCTCCAGGGTCTCCCGCGCCTCATCAAAATCGTAGCCTTTATCCAGGCACATCCCTTGCGGTTGCTCCGGGGTGGGCGCGGGGCGTTCCACCGGTATGCTGTCCACCGTGGCCCGGACCAGCTTCATATCATGGCGATTGGCCCCATCGACTGCCAGCCCCACCGGGATGCCATTGGCTTCGGTCAACACGCTTCGCTTTACCCCAGACTTACCCCGGTCTGTCGGATTGGGCCCGGTTTTTCCCCCCGCCCAGAGGGGCCTTGGTCATGGCGCCGTCCATGCTCAGCCAACTCCAATCCAGGCCCTTCAATTCATCGTAGCGCTCCAGCCCCGACTGCCATAGCTTTAAGAACACCCCGGCTCTCACCCATTCCTGAAACCGCAGGTGGGCGGTGGAGCCGGAGCAGATGGTGGTATGGTCCAAGGCCTTCCACTGACAGCCGGTGCGGAGCACCTAGAAGATGCCGTTGGCGCATCTCCGGTTGGGGACCCGGGGCCGGCCTCCGCCCAGGGGATGGGTATTTACATGCTGGGGCAGTAAGGGCTCCAGCACCTCCCACAATTGGTCCGACACCTGAAAGGAACCGGTGGTCCGATTGGTGGGCGCGGTTGGTCGGGTGCGTTTGGGTTGGGGCTTCACTTCTTTTGCTTTCGTCATGCCAGCAGTTTAGTCTCACCGTTGGATTGATCCCCTTTCGTCGCCCATAGGGGTTTTCATGATTTTAGGATAGGCTCTTACTGGTCAGGATTCTAGATTCTTCAGTCGCTGCGCTCCTTCAGAATGACATAGGCAGTTTTGAGATAGATTCCAGTTGGTCTCGCAACACAATTCCCTAAATCCTGGCGCGCACCCTGACATGGGATGTCAATTGACAGGGGCAAGGGCTGACCGTAGAATTACCTCCAGATTCCCCGACTACAAATCCCAAGGAAATAAAGCTACCGATACTCCGTCCAAGCGATGATTGGACTTCTGCGCCATAATTCTTGCTGTTGGAGGGGGCATGGCAACTAAAGCATACCTTTTGGTTGAGACGGCAGTGGGCAAGACCCGGGACGTGGCCAACACCCTGCGGGAACTTGTCGGT
>DASTLM010000129.1:0-11042 GCA_035714945.1 Dehalococcoidia bacterium
TTGCAGCAGCAGAAAGAACTCCCGGTTACCGGCGTCGCCCAGGATTGGTGAGGCGCACAGGTTACGCACTCGCAACCCCCGGTCCACCGTCCAGGATACCATGCGGCCCAGCACCCTGGCGTGGACCTGGGGGTCTTTGATCACGCCGCCCCGACCGACGTCGCCCTTCTCGGCCTCGAACTGGGGTTTGACCAGGGCCACCACGTACTGACCGGCCTTCAAATGGGTGATCACCGAAGGCAGGACCAGGGTCAATGAGATGAACGAGACATCCACGGTGATCAGGTCCACCATCTCGGGCAACGTGAAGGGATGGCGGGCGTTGACCTTCTCCATGACGGCTACCCGGGGGTCTTCCCGAAGCCTCTGGTGCAACTGTCCGTGACCCACGTCGATGGCATATACCCGGCTGGCCCCCCGTTGCAACAGGCAGTCGGTGAATCCGCCGGTGGACGCTCCCACATCCAACGTCACCAGTCCCTCGACGGAAACCGCAAAAACCCCCAGGGCATGGGCCAGCTTCAAGCCGCCCCGGCTCACGTAGGGCAACCGGCCCCGGACCTCTAAAGGCGTGGTCTCGGCCAGGGCGCTGCTGGCCTTTAACACCCGGCCGGAGGGCGCGAATACCAGCCCCTCCATAATCAGCGTCTGGGCCTGCTCCCGGCTTTCGGCCAGACCCCGCTCGGTCAATAGCAGATCAGCCCTTTTGCGGCTAGTCCTGGGCGGCAAATCCGCTCCCTTGAGCCGCTACTGGCTCAATAGCCGGTTGGCTGCCATCTGCCGGAAATAGACGAATTATCCCAGTGTCCAGGTTTACTCCCCAGGTTTACTCGCCGATGAAGTGGGGCCGGCGCTTTTCCAGGAAGGCACGGTAGCCTTCCTGATAGTCGCGGGTGTCGAACTGGGTCAAAGGCAGATCAACTTCTTCTGGAGTCAGGTCGGCCAGCGACCCCCGGCTCAGCACCTGATTTAGCGTCCGCTTGTTGACCGCGTGGGACAGCGGCGCCAGGTTGGCGATCTCTTCAGCCAGCTGGAAGGTGTAGGCCCGCAACTGGTCCGGCGGCACCACCTGGTTGACCAACCCGATGCGCAGGGCCTCTGCCGCGTCCAGCAGGCGTCCTGAAAGCAGGACGTACAGCGCATTGCCCTTGCCCACCAGATCGGTCAGTCCTCGCATCTCCCGATGGCCGATGGTGATCCCCAGGCGGGCTACCGGAATCCCCAGCTTGCTGCCCGCTGCGGCGATTCGAAGGTCCGTGGCTACCGCTATTTCGCAGCCGCCCCCGGCGGCGAACCCTCGAATCATGGAAATGGTCGGTGTTTCCAGTGTGGTCAGGACCGCCAGCAGACCGTCTACCGCCTTATTGTATTCCCGGCCGCTGATCGAGTCGGAACGGTATTGCGCAAAGTCTTGAATGTCGGCCCCGGCGGAGAATGCTTCATTGCCCGCGCCGGTGATTACCACGGCCCGGGTTGCTCTATCCGCGTCCAGGTCAGTCAAGATTCGGGACAACTGGCCCCACATCTGGAAACTGATGGCATTGCGCTGGCCGGGCCGGTTGATGGTGATGGTGGCAACTGGCGGCTGCCGGTCTAGCAGAATATTGTCGCCCATATATCGCCCTGACGTTGGTTGTGGACGTAATCGATTTGACGGACTTGGCTTAGCCTACAGTTGGGGCGATGGCGTGTCAACCGAGGCCGGGAAGAGATGACAGGCAGCTAGCCAGGGAATATACTGTCGCCAACCTGGGATATTTGAACGGGTATACGTGAACGGGTATACGTGAAAGGAAGGTACTGGCATGAGTTGGGATTTTGAGATGATTGCTGGCCCCTACGGAGGGACTACCGAAGGCCCCGTCTGGGACGGAGAGGCGGTGCTGTTTAGCCACATACCAGGTTGTCGCATTATGCGCTACGACCCCAGGACCGGCGCCACTACCGAGTATTTTTCCAACACCAACTACACCAACGGCCTGTGCTTCGACGCTCGGGGCAACCTCTACGGGTGTCAAAGCGGAGGGCGTCGCATTGTACGATTTGAGAAAGATCGAAAGACCATCACCTCGCTGCCCCACTCGCTGGATGGCAAGCGGCACAATAACCCCAATGACCTGGCGGTGGACCAGCAGGGACGGATCTGGTTTACCGACCCCTATAGTGGCGCCGGCGGCAGCGGACCTCAAGAACTGGACCATATGTCGGTGCTGCGCCTTGACCCCACCGGCAATGACCAGTGGGATTTAAAGCGGGCAACTACCGACATCAGCCGTCCCAACGGAGTCCTGATTTCCCGGGACCAGCAGACCCTGTACGTCGCCCAGAGTGACTACGGGATTGACCGCCGGAGGGAGCTGCGGGCCTACCCCATCCACGCCGACGGCTCTCTGGGCAGCTATATCACTCTGCACACCTTTGGGGTCGACCATCGGGGAGCCCAACGGGGCGTCGATGGTATGACTCTGGATGTGGAGGGCAATATTATCGTCTGCGCCGGATGGGAAGCGGCGGGCCCTGGCCCCATGATCTACGTCTTTTCTCCCACCGGAAGGGTGTTAGCGACCCACCCGTTGCGGGTGGACCGCCCCACCAACTGCTGTTTCGGCGACGCCGACCTGAAGACTCTGTACGTCACCACCGGCGGCGGTTACCTGTTCCGGGTCAGGACGGAGCATACTGGTTGGATTATGTGGCCCTAGCCCGGTGGCAACGCCGGTCTGGCGAGTCTGCTTCACCCTTGATGGGAGAGGGCAACGAAAACTGGATATCGAAAACTGGACACTGGACACTAGGCAAATGAAACGTGGGAGCAGTTATCCACATGAAAGCAGCGAGATTGGTCGGGCCAAAGAAGTTCGAGTTCCTGGATGTAGCCACGCCCGCAGCCAAGGACGGCCAGTGTCTGATCAAGGTTGAGCGGGTCTCGGTATGCGGCAGCGACATCCGCAACCACTACGGGCCCATCCATCCGGAGGAAGAGTATCCGATGGATGCCGGCCTGCCCTGCCACGAGGTAGCTGGTGTGGTGGTGGAGAGCAAGACCGACCGCTTCCATGAGGGTCAGCGGGTTATCACCATTCCCTATCGGGGCAGCGGTGGACTGTCCGAGTACCTGCTGTCCGAACCCAGCCGGATGGCCCTCCTGCCCGATGAAGGCCCGCTGGACGAGTGGGTGATGTGCCAGCCTTCCGGCACCGTGCTCTACTCCTGCAAGCAGATGGGCAGCGTGTTGGGCAAGAACGTCCTCATCCTGGGTCAGGGCAGCATTGGCCTTAGCTTCACCATGATCGTATCGCGGATGGGTGCGCGCAACGTTATCGTCGCCGACCTGCTGGACTACCGGCTGGAGAAGTCCCGGGAGTTTGGTTCCACCCACCGGATCAACGCCGATAAGCAGGACATAGGCGAAGCGGTGGCCGAAATCACCCGGGGAGTGGGTGCTGACGTTGCCGTGGAAGCCGCCGGTTACCCCGACACCTTTAACCTGGCCTTCAGCCAGGTCCGGCAGTTCGGCACCGTCATCATCTTTGGAATCCAGAGCGACCAGTATGTTCCCCTGGAGCACAACTATCTGATGGAACAACAGCCCCACATCATCCCCACTACCGGCGCCCGCAGCGGTGACCCCATCTCCCAGATTCAAGACATGGTCGACCTCAGAGGGCGGGGTTGGGCGGACCCCGGCAAGCTGCTCACCCACCGGCGGGGTTTCTCAGAGGTCCAGGGTGTCTACGACATGTACGAGCAGCGCCAGGACAACGTGATCAAGGTGGTTATGGACCTGAACCGGTGAACGTCAGCCAATTGGAATGACATAAACTCGCCCCCGTTTTGACTTGCGGGACTGCCCTCGCTCCAAGTTACACTATGTCCCAGCTAACAACGGTTCAAGCAACGAGGGAGTGGGTTGTGGAATCCGCGGTCCAGATAAGGTTGGTACGAGAAAACCTGGCGTTGACTATCTCCCTGCGGGCGGCCGCCAACCGGGGTGTAATCACGGCAGGTTTCTTGCCTAACCAGAGGGAATTGGAATCCGATGGTGGCCAGGCGGCGCGGGTTTCCGTTCCTTTCGAAGTACGGGATAATCAGGAATTGCTCCGTTGCGTAAACAATCAAATCCGGGGGGCCTTCGCCTTCTCGGCGGTGCAGACCAACCGCGCGTTGGAATCGGTGTACGGCAACTCTCCGATTCAGGACGACCCTTCAGATTTGCGGTCCGCCCGGTGCATTCTCTATCTGCTCAGCAAGACCTTCAATGATGACCTGATGGACCCGGTTTGGAACTGCCCCACCGAGTATCGGCAGAAATTTGAAGTGCCGTCAATTTCGTTCACCCTGGATGCTTCAAATCTGGCCGGCAAGAAGGTTTATTGGGTTGATTTTGGCGGCCTGTCCAGGTATCTGGACTTGCTGGAGTTTTGTAGCAGTCAGGCCGCGGAAAGCGCCGTTATTGCGCCGCCCTCTGGTCCCGGGGAAGAACTTGCGCCGGTGGGACCCGCCCTCCCGGTCCGGTCGCCGGAGAATGATGGGGTTTCCGACGCGGGGCAGTTGGACTCCGTATCCTCCTTTGTGGAAATGCGATGTCTGGTCAATACACCAGAAATGATCATTGCCAAAGACCTGTACGATGCTTACGTACGTTGGTGCGAGAGTGAAGGTTATGAGATGATGGCCCAGCGCAGCTTTGGCATGCGGCTCACCGCATTGGGGTTTGCGCGCCGTCGGCGCGGCAAAGGCAAACATTGGTGGGTGGGTATCGACCTGACCGAACATCAGGTAATGGCGCCGGGCAGGTAGTGGATTCAAGCAGGTCCGCCAACTACTGATTACGTCCGCCCTCTGACCCGCTGGAGTCTGAATCCGATGTTGAGTCGTTTCCTGCCGGTTCAACCTCCCCGGACTCTGGGGTGACGGTCGGCTCGGCCTCCCGATCCGGCTCCGGTCGGGGCCAGTCCGGGTCCGGTGTAATCGCCTGGCGGGCCCTGGTCCGGGCGCGGGCCCGCTCCTGCTCGGCTTCCATTTTAGCTTCTCTAGCTTCGGTTTTGCTCTGTTTGTCACGCTGTTGGTGCAGCGCGTTGATGGCCTTTTGCTGAGCCTGACGGGCCTGTTCGGCGCGATCGCGCGGTTCAGCCGAGATGTTGCCGTCCATCGGATCGGTCATTCGGGCGCCGGCATCGCCTCGTCCCCGGTTATCCAGGAAGTCGGTCAGGACCTCCGACCGGCGGCCTGATTTGTTGTCATTTAGCTGGTGGGCCCGTTGGTTCCTGAGGCGGTTGATGGCTTCCTGCATCCGAACCCTGATGAGGCGGGCCTCCAGTACCTTTTCCGGGGTGTCCAATCTGCCCAGTTCTTGCAGCGCGACCACAGTATCCATTCGCAGGCCGTCGGACTCCTGGACAAACTCTGCATTGAAAGCCGCTCCAGAATGACGGGCCAACTGTTCCCGCAACTTCTGGACTTTTTCGGCCAGCCTGACCCGGATCCGGCGGGCTTTCTCCTGCTTCTCCGGAGTATCCAATTCACCTAATTCCTCCAGGGCGGCGTCAGTTCGACGTTGCAGGGACCGGGTCTCGCGGTCCAGACGTTCCTGAAATGCCTCGTCGGTGGCGTTGCTCCGCCGCTCCCGGAGGGCGGCCAGGGCGGTCTCCAGCCTGGCGTTGATTTGCCGGGCTTGGTCCTGTTTTTCCGGGGTATTCAACTCGCCGAGTCCGTTAATGGCCGCTTCGGCCCGCTGCTGCAACTCGCGGGCTCGTTCCTCGAGCTGGTCATCAGCATGGTCCAACTCCTGGGCCATGCCGGGCTCTCCCGCAGCATCCCAATTCTGGTTGGCGACCCGGCGCCGAAGGTCCTGCAATCGTTCCGCCAGCGTGGCCCGCATTTTCTGGGCCCGCTGGGCCTTGCCGGGAGTGTCCACTTCGCCCAGCCCCTCCGAGGCGGTCTGAGCGTCTCGTTCGAGCTGGTCGATTGCCTCGTTTGCCTGCTCCTCAGTCAGATTTTCCAATCGCAGTCTCAGCCCATAGGCGGCGGCAAATAATGGGGGTCGGCCATTGGGCCGCCGGAAATCGGCCCTGGGTAACTCTAGCTCAGACCGGCGTTGCGCCATTCGCCGATTTTGGTTGTCCCAGCGCGCTTCAAGTTGGGCCCTTTTTACGGCAATTCGGGCCCGAATCGCCTCAGCCCGGTCCCGTTTTTCCGGAGTGTCGGCGCCGCCGACATCGCTCAATTCGGCCCGCGCTTCGTCGCCCAATCGCCCGATGGCCAGGTCGTTCAGTTCATCGAACCGGTCAGCCGCACTGTCGTGGGACCGCTTCCTGATTTCGTAGGAAGTAACCCCCATGTGCTGCAGAATTTCCTCGGCCCGGTCGACCTTTTCTGGGGTATCCAGATCGCCAAGTTCTTCCAGAGCGTCCTGGCCTTCCTGGGCCACTTCCTCAATGGCCTGCTCAATCTGGGTCTCAATCGGCTCATCTGGAGAGGGTCTGCCGAGGCCCGGTTCGGACAGCCTCCCCGGCACTTCGGGGAAGTTGAAGGCCGACGCTGGGAGTACTGAAACGCCCAATATGGCCGCCGCCACCGCGACTGCGATTCCGGTCTGGGCCAGGAGCCTGGAAGGTGCTTGCATAATCTACTTCTAACCTTTATTGCTTATTGCTGCAGAATTTTCCGCCGACCTTGTGCTCTCCGGGTCCGACTGGCGGCCCCGGGAATCGGCGGCGGTTTCCCGGAAAGTGACTCAGCTACTGACTCAGCTACTGACTCAGCTACTGACTCTGCTACTGACTCTGCTACTGACTCTGCTAATGGTAGGTTCGCCGGGGTTTAACTACAAGAGAACCGGCTCTCAACCAGGTCTCATTCGAGTGGGTAAAGGCCCTGGAACCGTCTTGATTCCGGGAAATCTGGTCGTAATTGCCGCAGCAGCTTTGACGCTTCCGGAGTTTGACCAGATTGTTACGCCAGACCAGTTCTAGCTTGCGCCAGATGGGCATCGGCTGGCGCAGGTTTGAGACCGCGTTATGCGGTTGATCACGATGGTGATGCATATCTCCCATTTTCTAAATATACCTGAGACTCCATTATCAGTTGGTTTTTGCTAGAATATAAGGGTGGGCCAACCGGCCAATCCGGTGATCCCTGGCGCCATGGATGATTCAAAAGACAACGACTCGGGAATACTGATTGCGTTGACTAGATTCCAGGGTATCGATCAACAATAAAAGAAATTAATAAAAGAAATGAATCGTCCTCTGGCGGCAATTGTAGAACGACGGACAAAATTGCAACATTTGTCGGCGTTGGAGTCCCCCAATTTATTGATTTAGAGTGAGTCCTGATAGTGTTTATTGACTATGGCAGATGGCAGTGGTCTGGATTACCACGGTTTATATTGGTCGCCTTGGCTCTATTAACATTGCTGGTCGGGCTTTCGGTGCAGCAGCCGAACACTGTTAGTGCCGCGGGTCCCATCACCGTTTCACCCACCAGCGGTCCTCCTGGGCAGACGGTTACCGTGAGTGGGTCCGGGTTTGTGGATGCTGAAATCGTTACATTAACGTTCGGCAGCAACATTAGCAGAAACATTACGGTATCCGGAACAACTTGGACTGAAAGCATCATAGTGCCCTCGACTCCGGGGGGCAATGTGGCAGTTTCTGCTACCGCCACCAGCGGCACGTCTAACACAAGCTTCATGGTCACCCCCACCGCCGCCCTGTCTCGCAATGATGGCTCGGTTGGCGCCAATATCACGGTAACCGGAGAGGGCTTTCCGGCGTCCCAGTCGGTCACGATTACTTTTGGTGGTCAGAATGTCAGATCCGTAAACTCCGGGTCCAATGGCAGCATCAATGCGTCATTTACGGTGCCGTCGGTGGCGGCGGGCAACCACAGCGTCAACATCGGCAGCTTTCCATCGATCAGCTTCCGAGTTAGCTCCAGCTTTACGCTGTCTCCCGGCAGCGGACCTCCGGGGACCCCGGTCCAGATCCTGGGCACCGGATTTGGTCCCGGCGCCAGCGTTAATCTGACCATTGGCGGCGTGTCATGGCAATCCCTGGTCGCCGATGAAGACGGTAAATTGACCGGCACTCTTCAGATACCTCAGTTGTCGGGAGGGTCCAAGTCGATTACCGTTTCCGGCGGGGGCGGGTCCGCCACCTTTAACGTAACTTCCACGGTGACGGTGGCCCAGCTTACCGCGGCCCCGGGGGATACGGTGGAAGTCAGCGGGAGCGCCTTCGGCGCCAACGAGAGTGGTATTTCGATTAAATTTGCCGGCGCCACCGTGGCCTCCGGTATCACCGCCGATAGCCAGGGAAACTGGACCTCCAGCTTTACCGTGCCATCTACCACCGCAGGGGCAAAAAATATCACCGCTTCGGGGCCCTCTAGTTCCACCGCCTCTCCGGTCAGCATAACTATAGGCGCGGGCATGACTCTGGCGCTGAGCAGTGGCCCTCCCGGGACCCTGCTAAAAATCAGGGGCTCGGGCGCCCGCAGTAACGAGAGTCTCAACATAGACCTGGGGGGTGGCCTGGCGACGTTTCAGGCTACTGCCGATGGCAAAGGCGTGTGGGAAACCGACGTCACCATCCCGGCGGCGCCAAAGGGGTCCCTGACAATTCGTGCCTCCGGCTCCAGCGGCGAGGGAGCTACCGCTACCTTTAATGTCACGCCCACGATTCTGGTTTCGGACCCCACGGGTTCTCCAGGGTCTTCGATTATAGTTACTGGAGAGGGTTTCGGGGCCAATCAGTCCGGGATTACCGTCGCCTTCGACCAGGAAATCATTACTTCCGTTTCCAGTGACACCCGGGGTTCCTGGACTCTGGACTTGACGATTCCCCCGGCCAAGAAGGGCACCTATTCCATCAAAGCCTCGGGAGGCGGCACCGAACAGCAAATTCCCTTTTCGGTGGCCCCGGGCCTGTTCATTAACAAGCCTCAGGCCGGGCCTGGGGAAACGGTGACGGTCTCCGGAGGCGGGTTCGCACCCAACGAGACGGGCATTGTGCTCAAGTTGGGAGACACGACCATCGCTTCCGGGATCGCCGCCAACGCCGATGGTTCGTGGGACCGTACCTTTGAGATCCCTCCGCTGCCCGCCAACTCTTACAACCTGACTGCTTCGGGTGCTCAGACCTCGGCGGGCAGCGTGCAGGGGCGCATCCTTACCCTGACCACTCGCCTGACGTTAAGCGTCGGTTCCGGCTCCCCGGGAAACACGGTTGCTCTCACCGGCCAGGGGTTTGGCGCCAACGAACAGGGCCTTTCCATTTTGTATGATAATGCGCCCGTGGTGTCTGGCATAACCACCGACGGGTCTGGTAATTTTTCCCGGTCTTTTGTAATTCCGCCATCAACCACCGGCCGGCATTCCATCGTAGTTGGCGGCGGCTCCACCGGCGTTGCCAGCGGTTCCGAAACCAGCTTCCAGGTGCAGCCAGGCTTTTTGTTGGAAAGTGCCAGCGGGCCTTCTGGGGTGACCATGAATCTGGTGGGCACCGGGTTTGGTCCCAACGAACCTGATATTGAGATCAAGTTTGGTTCTGAGATTGTGATTTCTGGGGTTTCCGCCGACGAAAATGGCAGCTTTGAGCAGTCGTTCCTGGTACCGCCCACGCCGGCGGGACCGCAAAAGATCAGTTCATCCAGCCCGTCCGGCAGTTCGTCGGCGCAGGCTCAACAAACCTACACCGTGGTGCCCTACATCGCGATGAATGAGGCTGCCGGCAGCGTTGGTATGGACGTCTCGGTGATCGGCACTGGATTTACCCCGGATACCGACGTTGCCTTGACTTACGATGACCTCCCGGTGGCAACGGTGACCTCGGATGGTTCGGGGAGCTTTAGATTGGTGTTTCCTGTCCCGGCATCGACCAGGGGAGACCATTTGTTAAAGGCACTGGATGAACGGGGGAAACTCAGTCAGGAAACCTTTGAGGTTGAAAGTGATCCGCCGGTAGCGCCCCTCTTGCGGTCACCGGAAGACGGAGGCCGGGGCGGGATATTAGGCGGATTCAAGCCAGAAACGCGCTGGACCCCAGTTGAAGACGCCAGCGGTGTAGTTTACAACTTGCAGATTGCCAGCGACCCGGAGTTCTCGGACATTTTGCTGAACAAGACAGGGTTGCCCGGCCCGACCTACAAGCTGGAGGGAGACGAAGCCCTGGCCCGGGGCAAGTATTACTGGCGGGTGCAAGCCGTGGATCGTGCGTCTAATGCTGGGCCGTATTCCAGTGTCCACGAATTGAATTCCGGAATCATCCCCATCTGGTTGTTTTCGGCGATGGTGGCCCTGGGCCTGATTGCCTCGACGGGTGGAGCCTACGCCTACTATACCCGGGTCTACCTGCCCAGGAAGATGACCCAGCAAGCTCCGATATTCCCGGAGCTGGTCCGAATCACCAGGCCGCAAATATCCGCCCCCGCGCCGCCGCCTGCCGCCGCTTCCTCGGCCCCGGCGCTATCCGCTCCCCGCCGGGCCCTGCCCAGTCCTTTCCGCAGAGGCGGCGGTTCCCCGGGCCGGAGCAGCGTCTCGCCAGAGCAACAGGCCAGGCTGCGGCTGGTCGTGGACTTTGTCCGCTCGATACCGCTGATGGAGGTATCTCCCGATCTGCTCTGGGTGGAGGAGTTGGTTGATTCCCTGGGTGGTGTAGCACCCGAGGTGTATGAGCAAGTGCTCCGCGGCGACCTGGAGCCGGTGTATCAGCCGGCCTGGATGCAACACCCCACCTATCAAGTGATGCAGGCCGAGGCGGCGGCCGCGCCGTTCCTGGAAGGCCTGGAGGTGTATATTGAATCGGTGAATGACTGCGCCGCGGATATCCTGGCTATTCTCCGGAGGATCTACGGTGACCTGGAAGCCGCCGGTTCTCTAGAGACCCTGGGCAGGCACCAGTGGCGCTATGTGCTAACTGTGGCGCAAAGCACCACTGCCTGGTTCCGAGGAACTTACCTGGGGCAACCATCCCCCCGGGAGTACATCATTAAATCGGGAACCGGAGCTGGCGAGGGATCCCTGGCCGCCCTGGTGGGCG
>DASTLM010000130.1:0-1885 GCA_035714945.1 Dehalococcoidia bacterium
CACCGACGTTGGTGGTGGGGCCGAGCGGATTAGGAGCCAGGTCCAGGAAGTCCCACGACACCCAGAGAGCCAACCCGATGATTGGGGCCAGGACCAACAGAAAGCGTATAAGCCGGCTACGAAAATAGCCGAGCCGCTTGCGACGCGCGATCTGTTCTCCCTCTGCTCGGGGAACGGTGGTGAGACCAGAGAAGGACCGGCAATTGTTGCACCGGGCCGTTTCCTCCGCAGGGTTGATGTGGCCGCAGAATCGGCAGATCCGGACGTGTTCCACGGGAAGCCTTCTCCTTTACTACTAAGAACTCTGTGCCCGAGGTAGTTTCTCTGCTGTGTAACAGTAGCTCCTTGGGAGACCTTCAGCACATGAGGATGTGAATCATAAGAGGAGTTTCGTGTTCCACCATAAGGTTCCATGTCAGGGCTATGGGTCGATTGTAGTGATGTCTACGCAGGTGTCAAGGCGAGACCCGGCAATCTTCGAAAAACGGATCGATCCGGCGGGCAAGACTGTGACCTGCTCCCCTTCCCCTCCCAATTCTCCGGCGTCTGCAACTGGTGCATGGCGGAGCGGGTACTGCCGGCGCCAGCGAGTGGCTGGGGACCCAGTTGCACCAACTGAAACACGGAGACCCGCAGCAGGTGTTGTGCCAGTTACAGGAATTGAGTCGGGAGTTGGAGACCGCCGCTGGGGCCGATTCTGAGGCCCTGAAGGTAGTGAGGGGTAGCCTGGAATATCTGGAGAAACGCCGGGAGCAGATAAAGTACGCCGAGTTCCAGGCAATGGACTACCCCATCGGCAGCGGGGCGGTGGAGAGCGCCAACAAGCTGGTAGTGGAGGCGCGGCTAAAGGGGTCGGGGATGCACTGGGCCAGGGACCAGGTGAACCCGATGGTGGCGCTACGCAACATAGTCTGTAGCGACCGTTGGGAGGAGGCCTGGCCTCAGATCAGCCAGCGAATAGGAGAAAAAGCTAAGGAGCAGGCGGCGGCCCGTCGGCCCAAGCCAAGCCCAGAGCAACCTACGGTGGAACAGCCAACTTCAGGTAGGGTCGATACTGGCCCGACTCTCAAGGGTAGCAGGACGCTGAAGTCACGAGATGTCCAGAACGAACCTGCTCCAAATGCCAACAGGCCCGTCCAAGGTCGTCGGCAACCCTCGGCTAATCATCCCTGGCGCCGAATGGCTGTGGGACGCAGGGGCTCACCAAGACCCGACCAACCACAAAGCTGACGCACACCCCAGCAAGTGACGGACGGATACCTAACTGATGACCATATGTTATCCTACCGGTATACCAAGTTTACGCGTTGGAGAAAAGTATGAGCCGCGACTTTCTAGTGGTTATTGATCGGGATGAAGAAGGTTACCTGGTGGCCAGTGTACCCGCCCTGAAGGGGTGCCACACCCAGTCCAGGTCCATGGATGAACTGCTGGGACGGGTCAAGGAAGCGGCCGAGCTTTGCCTGGAGATAGAAGGCCAGGAACCTGGGGCCGGGCATGGTCTCCAAGATACTTCAGGACGTTGAAATCGGCCGTGAGGAGTTCCGCCGTCTACTTCATGAATAGCTTCAGAGATAGTTAATCAGAAAACCTGACACCATCACCCCCAAGTTTTAGGCCCCCAGGGATTCCTCCCTGGGGGTTTTGCATTTCGGAGGTGCGCCCATGGGTAGACCGGTCAGCTGCGATAGCTGCCAGGTGCTGGTAATCAACGGCGTCATCTGTCACGAACACGGCTACCCCGACGCCTGGAAGGACTACACCAGAGCGTGCCGGTGGTGCGGCAGCGAGTTCCAGCCCCAAAGCCGGTACCAGGAGTTTTGCGACGAAGCGTGCGCCGCCAGCTACCGGTCATAACCTTCCCAGGAAAGGAGGAAGGCATATG
>DASTLM010000131.1:0-9123 GCA_035714945.1 Dehalococcoidia bacterium
GGCCGGATGAAGTGAGTTTGACTACCAAGGAGCCCCGTACCGACTTCGCTTTCGTCGTTTCTGACGCAGGAGACTTGTGGTACGCTGTATTGCCCAAGAGAGCCGAACTACATGACGAAGAGGCGGAGGTGGCCTACGACAACAACCCCATTGGCGCTGGATTCATGAAGCTGGTGAATCATGTTCCGGCTTCTATGATGAGCTTTGAACGTTTCGGAGATTACTACTATCAGCCCGACAACGGTTTCCCCGAAGATAAACGGGTAAACTTTCAGCTGCTCGACATGTTTCTGGTACCCGAAGAAGCTACCAGGGTGGCAGCCATTCGTTCTGGGGAAGCAGATATTGCCCCGGCCAGCCTGGCAACAAAGGACCAGGTGGAGGCCGGGGGCGGACGTCTGGTGTTCGGCCAGGAGGGTGTGGCTGTGGAGGCCAAGCTGTACGGGTGCTATGAACCGCAGTTTCCCTGCCACGATAAGCGGGTCCGCCAGGCCCTGCACTACGCCATTGACAAGGAGCTGATACGGGACCAACTCTATGGAGGCCCCGAAGCATTCCAGGTAAAAGGATGGTTTTCTGTCACCCCCACCACCATTGGGTACACCCCCGAGCTGGACCCCTGGCCTTTTGACCCCAACAAGGCCCGCCAACTGCTGGCGGATGCGGGCTATCCCGGCGGCCAGGGATTTGGCAAGCTGATCCTGAACACCAATCCCTCCACGGCTATGCCCTTCCAGGTCGAGGCGGCACAGCTGGCTGCCGAATTCTGGAAGAGAGAGCTGGGGCTAGTTGTGGAGGTAAGGGTAGGGGATGCTTCTGCGCTCAGCAAAATGGCGAGGGCGGGAGAACTAAACGGCCAGCTACTGTGGAAGGATAACGAAAGCCAGGTAGATCCTACAATTGTGATAGTCAATAGGTACGGCGATCCTGAGAGCCCCACTCGACTGCACGATGATCCGGAGATCTTCCGCCTGGTGCAGCAGGAAACCTTTCAGATACTGGACCCAGACAAACGAGCGGAAGCCACTAAAAAGCTCCTTCTGCGGTTGCGGGATGAAAGTCATCTTTTGGGTGTTGGATATGCAAACATCCCGTGGGGAGTAGGGCCTCGTGTGTTGACCTGGCGCCCTTATCCCATGGCGGGGTATCCCTCTGCTCTTCACACCATAACTCTTAAGTAAAGAACCGGCCCTGTCCTGAGCCCGTCGAAGGGCTTCTCAAGGCCGTATCCTCGCATATTAAAGCCCCGAGCCAATCGGCTCGGGCCTCTAACGGGGTTGACATTTTCGACAGCAGATGTAGGTTAAAGGTAGATGAACACGGTTTGTTCATTGAAAACTTAAAAAGGAGTGATAAACGTCAACTATTCTTGTATCACCATCCCTTCGGCGCTCAGAGCCTGCCCTGAGCTTACCGAAGGGACAGGCCCAACCTTCCCCCATCAAGGGGGAAGGGGTTGTAGCGTGTCTCTAACTAATACCATCAATCCAGCATTGACAAGGCCCTAGCCTCCAGCTCTGGGAGGGAAGGAAATAAGGCCATGACGACCTCAATAGAACACTCCCTCTATGATCGTCTAGGCGGTCGTAATGCGGTTGCCGAGATAATCAGCGGCCTGTATGGCCGCATGTTAAGCCACCATCAGACCTGGTACTACTGGAAGGGCTGTAGCGCCAATAGCAAGATAACCGAACAACAGCTATTCATTGATCTGGTGTGCGTCTTCGCTGGAGGGCCAACGACTAATCAGAGTGACGACATGAAGCCCGCCAGTAAAGGACTCGGCATCAGCAAAGTTGAAATGGGCTTTTTTGTTGGCCTGGCCACGGAGACACTACTTCAGTCCAGTTTGGAGGAAAGGGAGAGAGACGAACTGTTCTCGGTGCTGACTCGTTCCAAGGCAGCGATAACCGTCGCCAAGCTGGCCCCATCTCCAACAGGCGGGTTTGCCGGCTATGCCCCAGGACTGACTGCCCGTGAGAAAGAAGTGCTGCGGTTGGTGGCCCTGGGCAAAAGCAACTCTGAGATTGCCCAAGATTTGTACATCAGCATTAACACCGTGACCCGCCATGTAACTAACATCTTTCTCAAGACAGACACCAAGAACCGGGTGGAAGCAGCTGTATACGCTGTCCGTCACAGCATCCTGTGACGGAGTTGTACTCCTCAAAAATCACAGAGTTATGTGATACCGCATAGCCTTTCCCTCCTCTAAAATGACGCAAATGCCGGATTTGAGGCACAGAGGCCGGCAGAAGGAGGGGAAATATGGCTATAGAAAAGTCCCTGTACCAACGCCTTGGCGGGTATGACGCCATTGCCGCCGCCACCGATGATTTACTGCAACGCGTGACCAGCGACCCCGAAATCGGCTTTTATTGGAGAGGCCACAGCACCGACAGCATGAAGCGGGACCGCCAGCTAGTGGTTGACTTCCTGTGTCAAGCTCTGGGCGGGCCGGTGATCTACCGGGGGCGAGATATGAAGACCTCCCACGCCGGGCTTAACATCAGTGAACACGACTGGCAAATATTTGTGGACCATACTGTAGCCACCCTGGAAAAGTTCCAGGTGCCGGAAAAAGAAAGACAGGAATTCCTCGCCTGCGCCGCCAGTCTCAAGGACGATATTGTGGAACGGTCATAGCCTATGAGCACCGCGTCAAGGGAGGCGCACATGGTTTCAGCACCAGACATAGCCAAACTCCAAGGCGTAGTCAACCTAATAAAGTCCGAGTCAGAGCGGCTCAAGCAATACCTTAACTCCTTGCCGCCGGCTGCCCTGGAACGCCCCAGCCCCTGCGAACTCTGGAACGTAGCGGAAGTGATCGCCCACCTGGTCTGGTTCGCCGAGACCTATGGGGGCATGATGGAGCGGGGACTTCGCGGTGACACGTCACCGACCGAGGGATTCCCCACAGTTCCGGGGACACTCAAGGGGCCAGAAGTGGACCAATTGTACGGGCAGGGCGCCATCACTCGGCGGCGGACCCTGGGCGAGAACTTGCTCTCGGCCTTCCGCCAGACCTACAACTGGTTAAACGAAATGCTCCAGGGGATCGGACCCGAAGATTGGGAAAAGCCCTGCTACCATACCCGCGGGATTCGCCCAGTAAGCAGTTTCCTGCCCACCATCATCCAGGAGTTGGCAGTCCATGAATGGGATATCCGCTCCAGTGTCGAGCCATCAACCCCTCTGTCGGCCAAGAGTATACCGGTGCTGATGGAAAGGCTTCCCCGCAACCGCCGACCCTGGACGCTCCCATTCCCCACCTCTTCCCCCTCATCAGGGCTGGGGCGCTATCGCTTCCATCTGAGCGGCGTGGCCGGGGGCAACTGGGACGTGGTCGTTGAGGGGGATAAGGCACGAATGGAGACTTCTAGAGAGGGTGCTGCCGGCCTTAATCTCCGGGGCGCCACCGACACCTTTATCCTGCTAATGTACGGTCGGCTGAAGCTCGGTCCAACCATAGCCAGTGGCCGCTTGACGGCGGAGGGCAATCTGGACTTGGTCTTGGACTTTGACCGCTGGATGGCGGGGCATTAGTACCACCAGACCGGGATCATGGCTGAAGCACCAGGTCCCGGTCCGAACCTTCGCCGACTGGACGGAGACCGAGCCGGGATTCATGGAGGCCGATCTGGTGGCCCACTGTGGACGCCGGGCCGAAGGAGCCTTCCGGCATACGTTGGTGTTGACCGACGTGGCTACCGGGTGGACCGAGGGTTTGCCTCTTCTCTTTCTGGAAGATGGGGGGTTTTTAGCCCGCATTGCCCATTTCCGGGTCTCCTGGGCTATAACCGTTCCATCTGACGACGGCAAGAAGCATATACCGGCCCCTTCTTTGCTGTCAAAAGAGTAGTAGAGGTTGCGGGTGAAGTCATACCACCTCGGTTGTCAGGGAACTTCGAAAACTTCATCCCCTGGAGGGACACCGGGAGGGTTTACGCTGGGCGCGGGCTCAGCTAGCTGGCCGCTTAGCGAGGGGATTCCTCCCGCGACATCGAAGCCGATGCGGCGTTTGTCGGCCGAATGAAGAGACAGGGTCACCATGACTACGAGGTCATAGGGCAGGAAGGCCACATCCATGTCTTCACAGGTTTCGGTGTCCCGGAAGTATTGGGCCGCGAACCACCTCTCGGTCAGATGCACGATATGGCACAGGTCCAGCATCCTGCCGTTGCCGAGGTGGAGGTTCACTACCGGAACATTGTCCGGGTGTCCCTGGCACTGGGACACCACCCGGTCGGGGAGTACGCTCAGGTAAAAATGCGGGCCGAAGGCCGGCCCCGGCACTCCCGGCCATCCCTCGACATGCTCGGGAAGCGCGGCCTGAGCCGCTGAGGCTTCTGGAGCCTGAGCCGCATTATCACTTTCTTGCTCGCTGGTTACCATCACTTACCATCCTTTGGCAAATCTGTCCAAATATACCAGGCGGTCTCAAGGGGACGCCTGACCCGGTAGTGGCTAGTCCCAGCGCAACATCCGCTTTTTCACCCCGGCCACGTCCCTCAACACCAGTTCCAGGGGCCTGGAGTTATGGTTAGACAATAGTGGTCCGCCGGCGTCCTGACTGGAAAAGACCAGCAGGCCCGACCGGTGGTGGGAGTCCTCACTCAAGCCCTGCCAGGCGACGGGCTTGAACTCCCGGCCCTGGCCATCTCGCAGCATGGTGAGGTCTACCAGGTCCAGGCCGGTGAGGTCCACCGAGTGAGTGTCGAGCTGGACCACGAATCCCCAGTGATCCCGAGGGTGACCTTTGTCGGCCAGGTAAGTGGGCTCCGCCGGGGTAGCAGCGAAGGTGACACTGCCAGCCCCCGCATCCTCTCGCCTTCCGGTATCAGCGGACGCCGGGTTGCTGCCAGCAGGCGCCGCTGCCCGGGGTTCTGTTGCTGTAGGGTTTAGCAACACCCGGGACGGTGTATCTTCCAGGGAAATTTCATGAGGCCCTTTGCCCACCCTCAGGGAATTTACCAACTGGCGGGTAGCGGTGTCCAGCACCAGCACTTCGCCGATTTCCGGGTCATCGCCGGTGCGGGTGACGTAGGCTTTGCGTCCATCCTGGGAGAAGGCGATGTGGTTGGGCCGTCCCCCCAGGGTGATGGTCTCCTTTACTTGTAGCTTCTCGACGTCAATGACTGTCAGAGTGCCGCCCCAATCCGCCGTCCATATTTCCTGGCCGTCCCGGGAGACTACAATGCCGTGGGCGCTGCGGCTGGACTTGACACTCCCCACCAGTTTGCGGGAAGGGATGTCGATGGCAAATACCAGGTCGTCCACCGGACCCACGGCGTAGGCCATCTTGCCATCAGGGGAGATGGCTACCTCGTTGAGGGCGATGATCCTGGCCCCGGCCAGTTCCTGGCGGCGCTCCGCCGGGCGCTCTGCCCTGGGAGGCACCACCGGGATGGCGGCCACCACCTGCCGCTGCTGGGTGTCCACCACCCACACCAGGTCTACCGTGGTGGAGGCCACCCACAGTTCGCTACCATCGGGAGTCATGGCGTAGTGGGAGGGCACCCCCAGGCCAGTCTGCAACACCTCTTCCACCTGCCGGGTGCCGGTGTTGATCACCGCCAGTTCAGCCAGCACCACCTCTCCCCGGTTCTCGCCACCCTGCCGGGCCCCGACCCACAGGTACCGGCCGTCGGGGGAGATATCCACCCCGTGTTGCATCATACCGGTGCTGTAGGGGACGGTGATGCGGGCCGCTACCTGCTGACTTTCCCCATCAATGACCACCACCTCGTTTACCCCCTCCAGGGCGGCGTACCCGAAACGGCCGTCCGGGCTGGCGGCAATGCCGTGGGCCCCAACCTCACCGGTCTGCACAGTGTCCACCACCTGGTCATTATTCAGGTCAATGATCGATACGGACCCGTCGGCGGCGTTGGAGACATAGGCATACCGTACTTGCTGCAAGTTTGGAGCGGTGGGAGCTGAGCCGGTGGTGTTCGCGGGCGGAGTTCCTACACAAGCCAACAGCGAGAGAATTACAGGCAGCAGAAGCATACCGGTCACATTTAAGAAATTACCAGGATTTGTCCCACGTTTTTTCATCGCAGTCGTGTCCTTCGAACAAGAATCCAATTACCCAGATATCTGTCCTTTTTGAGTTTGCCCCCACAGAGCCAGGACCAGGAAGAATATGGCAAATGCCGCCGTTGCTGCTGCGTCGGCAAACCAGAAGTCCGCCGCAACCAGGATGGTGGTCCTGCTCATATTTATTGCCGTCTGTCACGGCTTATGCGCTGGTGGAAAAGCTCCAGAACAACGGTACAGTACAGGCTGGCTGTGCAACCCGTGTGCAAAAGTTGGACCCGGTTATGAAGGGCATGTGAATACTTGGATACCGGAGAAACGTAGGCGAGGACCTCCTCCTCCATGTCATCCATCAGGGAACGCGCCAGACGATGTAGCATCTTCGGCTTTCTTGCGCCGGACTACCGAGGCTGCTACAGATGCCACCAAGACCCCGGCAACCACAGATAATGTAATAGTCACTGGCATCTCGTAGAGATCATGGGCCAGCATCTTGACGCCCACGAACCCCAGGATGACGGACAGGCCATAGGTCAAGTAGCCGAACAGGCGCATGATCCCGGCCAGGGCGAAGTAGAGCGCCCGCAGGCCCAGAATCGCGAAGGCATTTGAAGTGAACACAATGAAAGGGTCCGTGGTCACGGCCAGGATGGCTGGAATCGAGTCCATGGCAAAGACCAGATCAGTAGTCTCAACAATGATCAACACGATGAGCAGGGGTGTCGCCAGGAGGCTCCCGGCCCTTTTTACCAAGAAGCTGCCATCTTCGTAGCCGGTGGTTACTGGCAGGAACCGGTGGGCCAGCCGGAACACCAGACTCCGCTCCGGGCTGACCTGCCTTTCCTTCCGGAGAAGGGTCCGGATGCCAGTAAATATGACGAACGCCCCCAGAATATAGGTGAGCCAGTGAAAGGTTTCCAGCAACGTAACTCCCAGCAGGATTAGAACGCCTCGCATGAACAAGGCGCCCAGGATGCCCCAGAAGAGCACCCGGTGCTGATACACCGAGGGGACGGCAAAGTAGGAGAAGATGACCAGGAAAACGAATATGTTGTCCAGGCTCAGCGACTTCTCCAGGAGATAGCCAGTCAAGAACTCCAGGGCACGCTCTGGGCCTAGCCAGAGGTAGATCAGAAAATTGAAGCCCAGAGACAGGGCGATCCAGGCGGCGGTCCACAGAAGGGCCTCTTTCTCGCTAACAACGTGAGCTTTGCGGTGAAAGACCCCCAGGTCTACCGCCAGGGCCGCCACTAATATGAAACCAAAGAAGGCCCAAAGCAGGGCCGGCACTGTCATCTGCCTCTCCCCCTTACGTTCACGCCGGGACTTAACTTACTTCAACTGGGACCCCTGATTAAGAGTGCGCCGGATCAACTCCTTGCCTCCTCCGTCCTGGGGGTGGGCCTTCCCCCTGTAGACCACCTGGATCGGGCCAGCTTCCCGGGCGATGCGGCTCAGCCGCTCCAGGTCCGAGAACAGCAGGTCGGCCCGATTGTAGGGCGTGGCCCGCCGGGCGAAGCCCAGGGCCATGGCCGCCGGGTCCAGGCGGAGGCCGGTCCTGCGGGCGACCTCCTCCAGCAGATCCGCTTTAGCCTGCCGGTGGGCCTGAAGGATTTCCTCCCGGGAGATGCTGACGGCATATCTGTATCCTCCCCACTAGACTCGTATCTCATGGTTCATGGAGGGCTGCTACCCTTGAACGCCATCGGGGAATGAATGCCGGAGTTCGCTGCGCATAGGTATCCCATAACTCACCAAACTCTCTTTTTACCTCCGCTTCCTCCCGCCGGGCCAGTCTTACGTACGTCCAGACCAGCACCGGGAACATCGCCAGCGTCAAGATGGTCGGCCATTGGAGCAAGAATCCGAGCATAACAAGTACGAGACCGACGTACTAAAGATCGTCAGCGGAAATCCGTACATTTCGGTAAAGAGAGCGACGATGAAGGCAGAGAACGCCCCCAGGGACCGCCAGTCCCTGGGGGTCTTGGGCCTGGTAAAGCTGAAGGCAAAGATGATGAACACCAGCGAGTTGACGACCACCAGCGCCCACAGCCCGTAGGCGGGAACTGAATCATCCAAACTAACGAGCATCGGATGCCCCGGTGCCGAGATGATCTGGACCGTCATCGCTCCCGTGTCCTCCGTGATTCCTGTGCATGAATAGGTGCAGCAGCGGACAGGCCGCCAGCAGCCGGTCTGGGGAAAGCGTTCCGTTCGTAACAACCCTCCTGAACCCGCGAACCTGGCCAGCCCAGGCGACTTGTTGCCTCACCTGTTCCCCAGGGTAAGCTAACCATTCTCTATTACTCGAACAGCTGAAATATTGGTGGGAACATCAGCAAAAGCCCGATAGCCAGGATCACACCCGATACCATCGCTATCTTATTCAGATTCACTTCATTACGGCGCAGTGCGTAATTGGCGCCTATCCAGACGACTAGCCAGATAATGGTGCCCAGCGTTGTCTTCCCGCTAAGAGGACCGGTGGGGTTGTACCAGTTAAGCCAGTCCTTTACATCTTCGCTGGCCGCTGCCAGTGTAGTAAGGAGGCCAATGGCGAAGACTCCTACCGCAGCTGCTACTATGGCAGCTGCTCCTGCTCCATTACGTTTGATTTCCGCTGCCAGCCCTCTGGCTTGAAGCTCAGCGATTTCATCTTCAACTTCATGCTGTTTAGAACGAAGCTCTCTCAGCTCTTCTACCAACTGGTGCTCCCTTGGGGCCGAACTGCTACCCATTACGCTCTCCTTTTTATCTCTGCTATCCTGTAGGGCCGATGGGGGCTGCTTTATTCAGAAATGCGCCCAGTAATCCTGCGATAGCTGCCGCCGCAAATGCCACTACAAACAAGGCTATAGTCAAATACCTGAGCCGCCGGTCGCCTACCAGGCGCGGGCCGTAATATATGGCTATAAAGGCGACAGCGGTAGCCAGTATTGGCGCAACCCAGGCAACGTGTTCCTTCCACTCCATTCCAAACTGGTGCCAGAGAGCAGTATTCGGATTGGCAAGAAGACGTGACCGGGCGCTGGATGGGTCGCTAGCCCGGTACCACGGATACACGATGTAGTTGCCGCT
>DASTLM010000132.1:0-2344 GCA_035714945.1 Dehalococcoidia bacterium
TCCCACAATCTGGGAAAAGTTATTGGCTACCCGGGTCAGGGACAGGGCATTGAGCAGCCGATCCCTGCCCACCAACCGCATCAGACTGATCTGGGAGGCCACGATGTCCATCCCGTTGACCCCGCTGGCCAGCAGAGTCAACACCAGTAAATGCCCCACGTTGGCCTTCCCGGTGGTCACCAGTAAGGCCGTTGCCAGGGCGGTCACCGCCGTGGTGAGCCTGACCCGCACCAGGGTCTTCTTGGGGCCGCTGCGATCAACCAGCACGCCGCCGGTCAAGGCAAATGCGGCGATGGCGAACGCCGGCAAGCCGTTGACCAGACCAACCCAAAGCTGGGAGTTGGTCAGGTCCAGGACCAGCCAGGCGATAATCATCATCCGCATCTGGTTGGCCAGGGTGGTCAAACTGTACCCGCCCCAGAAATAGCGGAACGCCGGTATTCGCAGCGTGTCCGCCGCCGCCAACCGGGGCATGGACCGCGCCTTGACCGGTAGGTGACTACTCCGTCGGCTAGAAGCCGACGGCTTCTCAGGCAACCCCAACCAACGTCGGGGTTAGCGCATGAAGGCTCAGTCCGAGCCGCAGAAGTTCCAAGGCAGAGGAATGATCACGACTGACCGACATACCACAGGCAAGGCACTGATGCCAGCGTTGGCTCAGGACTTTGGGTACGGCTGCGCCGCAAGGACATCTCTGACTGGTGCCGTTGGGGTTTACCTTGACCAGCGTCCTACCAGCCCATTCTGCCTTGTAGGAAACTTTGTCGAGGAAACCACCCCATCCGGCGTCATTAACGGATTTGGGGATACCCTTCCATTTACTACGAGCCAGTCCCTTGATATTCAAATCCTCGACGGCAATCAGGTCGTAGGTATTGACCAGCCGCCGGGAGACCTGGTGGTGAAAGTCCGACCGCTGGTTGCGGATATGAAAGTGGACCCGCTGGAGGCAGTGCACCGCTTTACCCCGCCGGTGGCTTCCCTTCTTCCGGCGGGCTACCTTCCGCTGGGCGCGTCTGAGGGTGGCCTGTGCCTTCCGGTAGTGGCGGGGATTCTCAATTACCGAACCATCGCTCAGGACCGCGAAGCTCTCCAATCCGACATCAATCCCGGTGATTGCTCCGGCGGCAGGCAGTGGCTCCGGGATTGGCACCTCAACACTGAAGCAGACATACCAGCGGCCGCATTCTCGCTTGAGGGTCACGGTTTTGATCTGGCCCGCCACCGAGCGGTGGAGCTTGACCTTCAAGACTCCGACTCCCTGGGTGTAGAGTTTCCCATCATCCCTGAGCTTGCAGCCATCGCCGTAGGCGGGAAAGGTGTAGCTGTCGAAGCGACGCCGGGCCTTGAACCTGGGGAACCCTGCATTCTTACCAGCCTTGACCCGGCGAAAGAAGGCTTGAAAAGTCTTATCCACCCGGCGCAGCACGTCCTGGCAAGCGGAGTAGTTAGCCAGGCCGAGATCGCCAGCCGCCCGAATCTCTTTAAGCTGATTGGCCTGGTCGTAGTAGTTCAGGCACTTGCCGGCCATGCGCCAGGAGTCCCGGCGCTCTTGAAGGGCAGCGTTATAGAGACGGCAGGCTTCACCAAGCTGGCCGTCCAGGGCCTCGCCTTGCTCCCTGGTGGGATAAAGCCGGTATTTGAAAGCCTTCCGCACCTACCGTCCCTTCTGATTTTCGATGTACCGCTGTACGGTGGCAGCCGAGACGTGGCCCACGCTCCCGATGTAGTAAGAGCGGCTCCAGAGAGCGGGGAGACGGGAACGCAGGTGAGAGAACTCCTGTCGCAGGATACGAGAGGTAAACCCCTTGAACTGGGCGGCGATATGCGCCGGTGCTCTCGTAGGGTCAGACTCCACAAACAGGTGAACGTGGTCTGGCATGATTTCCAGGGCGTGAATCGTAGCCCCTATCTCAGCAGCTTTGGTTTCCAAAAGCTCTTTCAGCCGAGCAGCGACAGAGCCTACCAGCAAAGCCTTACGGTACTTGGGGCACCACACCAGGTGATATTTCAAGGTGAAGACCGCCCCGGCGTTGCTGCGATAACGTGAATCTGGCATAAACACATTATCGCATGTTGTTAGGTATTTTGCATCTAGATAACGTCAGCAAAGGAGGCAAGCGGCGATTCCTCTGCCAGCTAAAGCAGGCAGTCCCCTCGCCGCAACGACTATGGTTTCAAAGGTTGTTGATGCTAAACAGGCTGGCCAGCCAAAGACAGTTCCAGCTGTCCGCCGAAGGCCAACCCGTGTAGACTCGAACTCAGAGGTCAGTAGACGCGGGCGAAGGTAGCCGAAAAAGTTTTACCTTTTGTCCATAATGGTGGGCGGTACTGGACTCGAACC
>DASTLM010000133.1:0-6301 GCA_035714945.1 Dehalococcoidia bacterium
AATCGACGTTACCGAGGACGCATCCCAGCTATTCACCGAAGTTATATCCAGCCTGTCCGCCAACGTCGAACTGCCTCGAGAACTGCGCCAAAGGCTGCTTGAATCTCCAACCAACCAGCAACGGATGGAGCAACTGCTGCCAGTGTTGAGCCGGGCCAACCAGATCATGCTGGAGCACGTCGAAAAGAACAACCCCTTCCGCGGCTACCGGCTGAATTAGCTGAGTTAGGGGGATTTCTCGGCTAATGCATCCAGCCGGCGCCATCCCTTCACTTCTTCGCCGCCAAATCTCCGTACAACCGCAGGGCCCCGGACTCAGGTACCATGCCGGAGAACAACTCCGGGTGAATCATCTCAGCCATTATTTCCAGCCCCACCACTAATCTTGGCCCGGAACGGCTGGTATAGGCGCCGGCATCGATGGCGTAAACTCGGTTGCTCTGCACGGCCGGCAGCCCAGCCCACCCTTCTTTTCCCGACAATATCGGCACATCCTCCAGGGCGCGCTTGACCCCGAAGCCGCAGGGCATGAAAATTATCACCTCTGGCTGGCTGGCGACCACTTCAGCCCAGTCCAGCTTGAAGGAGCCGGTCTCCTTATCCCCAAAGCAGTTGACCCCGCCGGCCAACTCCACCATTTCCGGCACCCAGTGGCCGCCGCACATCAGCGGGTCCACCCACTCCAGATGCAGCACTCTGGGCCTGCTGGTCGCCAGGGAGACCTGGTTGACCACCGCGTTGATGCGGGCCTGCATGCTGGAAATCAACGATTCAGCCCTGGCCTCCTCGCCGGTAGCCCGGCCCACCCGGCGGATATCTTCCAGAACATCGCCGACGTATTGAGGGTCCAGAGAAATGACCTCGGGTTGTTTGGGGAGGTTCGCCGTGGTCTCGGCTACCTGCCGAGAAGAGACGGCTCAAACCTCGCAGATGGCCTGGGTCAAAATCAGGTCCGGCTCAGCGGAACGCAGCAAATCCTGGTCTATATCGTAGATGCCCAGTCCCTGGGCCAGTCGCTCCGAAATCACCCGGCTGATTTCACCGCTGGTGGGCTGGGGGTCCATTGCTTCAAATACGCTGCGCACCACCCACGGCTTGTTCCTGGCCGCCGCTGGGAAGTCGCATTCATGAGTGACCCCATAGAGTTGGTCTTCCAGGCCCAGGGCGTAGACGATTTCCGTCGCACTGGGCAGAAAGGAGCAGATACGCATTAGAACCTCCCACTGCAGCTCTACCTGAGACTCCGGTTTAATAACATTTCAGACCAATTTCATCGCTGGCTGCCTGGAGTTTCATTCTAGCACCTCGGGCGAGTCAACAGAAGGCAACCAGATAAGCTGGATAAGATCTAAACTTTTCCAATTCTCAGTAAAAGCGATTCAACTTATGCTGGTCTCGGGCTATCCATCCCTTCGAAGCCGGTCCGAGTCCACCGTGTCTTCGGAACGAAGATGGACGTTGGCATCCCGGCAGGTCAGTGCGTCTTCTTCCTGGTCGCGGGGGTCACCAATCCCCAGGAAAGTACGGCTGAAGGTGCTTTCCAGAACCCGGTGAATTTGAAACGCCGCCAGGGTCAGTCCTGCCGAAACTCCGATCAAGACTAGAACCGGTAGCGGGGCGGCGAGGGCTCCCAACGAAAACAGCCGGGAAATCAGCGGAATGCTCCAGATTACTGGCAGCACCAGGATCAGGATTATGAAGGTGTCCCGGAGCAGAACCCGCCGGTTGCTCCACATCCGGTTATTTGGACCCGGCCTCCTACCCGGCAAAACATAATCGGCAATTTCGGTTAATGTCCTCAGCGAACGCCAGATGACCACCGCCGATGGGATGCACAACGCCAGTACAGCTCCACCAACGATGAGTCCCCACAAACTCTCTTCCAGACCAGTAAGTGTCGATAATTGGGCGGTAAATTGCAAGATTCCGGTGCTAATGGCGATCAACAGTACGATTATTCCCAGGTTGAGGAGCATTAACCGCACCGGACGCCGGATGCGCCGGGCGTGCGGACTGTCAAAGTGGAACGCCCGGCCCAGGGTCGCCACCCAGAGAAAAAGGTAGTAACCGTATTCCTTCAGCACCAGGGGAGACCGGCGACTGAGAAAGTCGGCAACGCCATTACTGGAGCGGAAAATGAAGGGATAAAGCAGGGCGGTTATGGCCGTGGCCACCGTGATGACCGGATTGATAAAAGCTCCTACCGCGCCCGGCTCTACCCCCACCTTGCCTATCGCCAGCGAAAATTCACCAATCTGCGGCATCCCCATGCCCACGTTCAATGATGTCCGGCCATCGTAGCCCGACAGGAAGGTTCCCACGGTATCCGCCACCACCTTACCAAATATGAAAACGATGCTGATAATCAAGGCGGGAAAAATGAACTCAGGGAACAGGGAAACGTCCATCAGCATCCCGATCGACACGAAGAACAAGGCGGCGAACATATCCTTGACCGGCGTCATCACCCGGGATATTTCCGCGGAATACTCGGTGTCTCCCAACACCGCGCCGATGAGGAAGGCCCCAGCCGCTGCCGAAAGGCCCAACTGCTGACCGGCCAAGGCCAGGCCAAAGCACAGGGCCAGGCTGGCGATCAACAGGGTCTCGTCGGAACGGAACCGATGGACGAAGCGAATCAACCGGGGGGCCAGCAGGGCGCCGAACACCAGGGCGGCAACCGCAAAAATTACCAGTTTAGCCGCTAACCAACCGATGGCAGCAGCATCGGTGGATCCGGTGGAAGCAACCCCTGACAGCACGGTAAGCAGTATGACCGCCACAAAGTCCTCTACGACCAGGATACCCACCATCAGTCTTCCCCTGGTAGCGAATAGACTCCCGGTATCGCGCAGCATCTTGACCAGTATGGCCGAACTGCTAATGGTCAAGGCTGCACCCAGGATAATGCTCTCAATGCCAGACCAACCCAGCAGCGTGCCAATCTCATACCCCAGCGCAAACATGATGGTCATTTCCAGCAGGGCGATGCCAATTACTCTGGTGCCAATTCGACGGATGCGCTGCCAGCCAAACTCTAGACCGATGCCAAACAGGAGCAGCACCAGACCCAGATCAGCCAATAATCGGATCGTATCAACGTTCTGCACCGGGGGATTGGGGAGGGTGAAGGGACCAATAATAACACCGGCTAAAAGGTAACCCAGCACCGGCGGTTGCTTGAAGAAGCGAAACAGTATCAGGGCTCCTCCGGCCACCGCCATGGTTATGGCGAAGTCGCGGACCAGACCGAAGTCACCCGCTCCAGAGACGGTGAGAGCGACCGAGAGCAGAACTTCTATCGTCACCAGCCTCCCGCGTCACCAGCCTACCGACGAAATCCAGCCTCCCGCGTCACCAGCCTCCCGCGCCACCAACCTCCCGACGAAATCCAGCCAATGAGTCGATGGTACCAGCCGGTAGGTACCCCATCAGATCCCAGGAGTAGGGCTGTAATCCCCAACAAGCCCTGGGCGTGCTACCCAGGGCTTCAGCGTTCATCCCGGTTCGGTGGGATTAATCAGCGGCGCCGGACAGCGCGTAACCCTGTTCCACCACTCCATCGAGAAAGCCCCACCAGGCGTCCAGGGCGGACTGCAACCCCTGCTCGACCAGCGCCTCGGTTTCCGGGGAGGTCTGGCTGATTATACCCTCCGCTTCTTTTCCGGCGTGGTCTTGGTCCAGGACGCTGTGTACCTCAAGGAAGCGCAGACCCTCCGGCGCATCAATCCCGTAAAATTCCTTCAGTCCTCGAATTTTCTCCTGGGCCACCTGGGGCACCTGGGCCTCGTAGGCATACAGGGCCGCCAGGCCCTCTGGGCAACTCCCCTGGTTGCAAATGCGGAAGTAGGCATCCAGCAGGTCCTGGGTCTTGGGGAGAATGTCAGTGAACTCGACCTGATGTTTATCCAGACCCAGACTGGCGCAGAAGTCCAGCCACATGGCCCGGTGGTTTGACTCACCGTGCTCTTCGTCCCACAGGTTGTCCAGGATACTCTGGCGCACCTCCCGGTCATCGCACCTGGAGTGGATGGCGCTGAGGAAACGCGGGAAGTTGGCCTCAAAGAAATAGTATTGACTGGCGTATATTCGCAGGTGATTGATGCTCAACTCCCCAGCCTGCCAGGCCTGATAAAAAGGGTGAGTCAGCAAAGATTTGTGGTCGATCAACTGCTGGAGTCGCTTCAAAAGGGTGGTCACGGGTATGCCTCCCTGGTTACTTGCAATTGGTTACTTGAAATTGGTTACTTGAAATTAGTTCTGGTGGGTCAATATTACCCGATTACCGGCACCAGGAAAAGTGGACCGTCACCTGGACCGGTCCCTAACCGGAAAACCTTCCGCTGCCAGTAAAATTATGGTATGCTCAGCCTGGATCAGTGTCTCTAACAGCAAATGCACGAATTGGCACATCTTTTGGGGCGTATGTCCCGTTTTCGTCCAGAGAAATCCCGCAGGGCTCTAATTTGCAATATGTCGTTCAAGCGCCTGGCTTCAGGAGGATCGGGTAGCCGTCGGCTGGGCCGCAGCACGGCGCAAAGGTTCTCCATCAATGGCCAGGCAATGACCAGGCAATGGCCAGCGAGGCCAGTTGATCCATTGATTGTGCGGAATTCGCTGGGAAGGGAGTAGATTTCCGTGATAGAGATATGGACGCTCAGAATACTGGGAGCCGGAGGATTCGGCATCCTGGGCTGGCGCCTGGGGAGATACGTTTCCGAACTGTCCACCGGGCAGGAACGGCTGTGGCCCTGGGGCTTGGTGTTGGCCTTGACCGGCGTGCCCCTGGGAGCACTGGTCGCTCCCTACATTACTCTCAAGCCGCTGCGCAAGGGCGTAGAATTCATCAATGGCATCCCCGGTACGACCCTGTTGGCTGGGACCATCGGACTATTGGTCGGACTGGTTGTCGCATCTCTATTTTCAATTCCCCTGTACACCCTGAACGGATGGTTGGGCCTGGTGTTGCCGCTGGTGGTGACCTTCGCTCTCGGAATTACTGGAATGTGGCTGGGGGTGCAGCGGTCTCGAGACATGCAAGCCGTCTTCCCGGCCCTGGAGAACACCAGGCCCGCCAGCGGAGGGGCCAGTCCCTCTCGCAACGGGGCAATTCTGGTGGACACCAGCGCGATCATCGACGGGCGTATCGCCGACCTGTCAGTCACCGGATTCGTAGAAGGCATCCTGGTCGTACCCAGGTTCGTTCTTGACGAATTGCGTCACATCGCCGACTCCAGCGATCCCCTTCGCCGCAACCGAGGACGCCGGGGCCTGGAAGTTCTGGGCAGGCTGCGCCAGTCAGAGAAAATATCCCTGGAAGTTCTGGACGTTGGCGTCAGCCCCGGCAACGAAGTCGACTCGGAGTTGGTGCACCTGGCCCGCTCGATGAAAATCCCTATACTGACCACCGACTACAACCTGAACCGGGTCGCCGAGTTACAGGGGGTGCAGGTGCTGAACGTCAACGAGTTAGCCAACGCCCTCAAGTCCATCGTCTTGCCTGGCGAGGAAATGCGCCTGGACATTGTGCAGGAAGGGAAAGAACCCGGCCAGGGGGTCGCCTACCTGGACGACGGCACCATGGTGGTGGTGGAGGGCGGACGCCGGTACATCAACGCTTCCCACGACGTGGTGGTGACTCGAGTCTTGCAGACCGCCGCCGGCCGCATAATTTTCGCCCAGTCCAAGAACGGTTAGCCCGCCAGATGGCTGTTGAGCCTCGACCGGGCGGGGACGCGCTGCCGAATAATAGGGCCAGCGTGATCGTGGTGGCCGCCGGTCAGAGCACCCGGATGGGTGACGTCGACAAAACCTTTGCTTCCGTCCTGGGTATCCCTCTGATTGCCCACACGTTGTCCCCCTTCGAGTCTTGTCCCCTGATCGACGAGATCGTCCTGGTTCTGTCTCAAGAGAACCTGGACCATGGTCGAGAGATCCTCCAGGATCACAACTTCTCTAAAGTATCCCTGGTCTGCGCTGGCGGCAAACGCCGTCAGGACTCGGTCCGCAACGGGCTGGAGGCGTTGCAGCCATGCCAGTGGGTCCTGGTGCACGACGGCGCGAGACCCTGCCTGGACCAGTCCCTGCTGGAACGAGGTATGGCCGCAGCCCGGGAAACCGGCGCCGCGGTGGCAGGAATGCCGGTGAAAGACACCATCAAGATGGTCTCAGCGGAGCGCATGGTGACCGGCACTCCGCCCAGGGAATCCCTCTGGGCCGCCCAAACCCCCCAGATATTTCGCTACGATCTGCTGCGGAGGGCCCATCATACCTGCACCGAAACAATGACCGATGACGCGGC
>DASTLM010000134.1:0-8861 GCA_035714945.1 Dehalococcoidia bacterium
ATTTTCTTGATTGATTGCGAAGGCCACCGGGAAGACGCCCTGGTTAATGGAGCTATTGAAGCTCTATCATCCATCGTTACCTGGCTGAAGGTGCTGGGGTCCTACCCCCGGTGGGACCAGTAACGCCAGCAGAGCAACGAAGCCGACCCGGGATGAGCCGGCTTCGTTGGATTGGTGGGCCCTGGGGTAGTTAAATCTTTGATCTGACCTGGCCGCAACCTGAAATCACCCGGCTAGGTTGACGCTGCTGATGGCTAGCTCTGAACTCCGTTGTCCGAGTGGACTTCTTGGCTGTTCTCAACAGTAACCTCCTCTGGCTCCCGCTTGAATCGTTCTCTCAGATTCTCGACGTAGTTTCCGGCCTTGTGTTTAATTTCGCTGGTCCGGGCCCCCACCAATTCCCTGGTCTCCTTACCGGGTTTGGGGGCCAGAATCAAGCCGGCGATCGCGCCGACTACCGCTCCGGCCAACAGTCCGGTCAAAACTTTGCTAGACTTCGCCATTTTCGTTCCTCCTATTTCGTTTCCTGAAAGTTCCCAGTAACTGCAAGCCGCGATTTAGCAACTCCACCACCGCCCCAACCAGATTCAGTGGCTGCGAAACGATGTTACGAATAATACTAGAACTCTGTTCCACATTCTGAGCAGTCCGCTTGAAAGAAGGGTACAACCGCAAAAGCACAAACCCTACCCCCAGGAGTATCAAGCTGGCGACTCCAGAGGCGACAATTATGAATATATCCCGGATTAGCGCGATTGTCTCAGCGAAGCTCATTACACCAACTTATTATACGGCTGGGACCGGCCGAAATGCTACCGATCCTTTGCATCAAATAATCCGGTAGATTTTCATGCCCACCCCATCAAAAACGAGCTGCGCCAGCCCGGTTTCAACCATTTCCTGGAATTTATTGGTCCCCTCGGCTGAGTAATATGCCCGTTCCAGGCCTCCCATCACCACGTACTCCACCTGGTACAACTTCAGGAGTTGCCGGGTTCGCTCCAGATCGGTGGTGTTGTACATCTCGGCAACATCCCGGGCCCGCTGGCCGATGGTGCCAGCATAGGAGTTTCTCTGTTGAATCTGGTGCCAGGGCCAGCCAATCACCGTGGGCAGGCCAGTATAACTGGCGATCCGAGCGCTCCAGTGGTACTGCTCGTTATGCGCTTCCAACACCACCGGAGACCCCGCCACATTATCCTCCAGCCACCGAATCCCCGCCAGGTCCGACCGCAACTGTAGTAATTGCCCCGCTTCGACGTGGGCCGCCGTGTTCAGGTAGGCGGTGCCATCCAGCGTGAAAGGGCCGTCGTTGAACCGGTCGGCAATGCGGGCCCTGGTCCCGAGCCCGGTATAAATCAAGCTGGAAGAGAACAGTACCAGAAAGACCACCGCCCAGATCGCCTTGCCCCAGCCCAAACGCCAGCGCAACCAACCCTGATCACCCAGGTACCAGAGCATGAAGGCAGCCGCGATGCTGAACAACACCCAGGCTTCCAGGTAGAGCTTGAACAGCGTGTTCATTCGACCGATGTCGCCGGCCAATCGCACAAATTCCACCCCAAATCCGAGGGCCAGGGCCATACCTAACAGCAGCAGCGGCAACGCTCGGTATGGTCGGTCCGAATCGGAGGAGGCCAACACATCCCATAACGCCGTCCCGGTCAAACCCAGCAACACGGTCAGGGCAGCCGCAGTCCAGAAACCCGCCGCCAGCAGATAAATCATTATCGCCAATCCCAGCAGGACGTAGCACCCTTTCCAGAATCGCTGATCCCGTGGGTAACCCTCGGGCAGCGCCCTGCCATTTCCTGAAATTATTCCTGGGATTATTCCTGGGATTATTCCTGGGAATGCGGCGACCCAGAACCGGCGGGACTGGAGGACCAGGAAAGTGGCGGCGACCAACAAAAACAGGCCATGAATTGCGATGTAACGGCCGATGGGAGTCTGCCACTTGGAAACCGCTACGCCGGCGTCGAAGGTCTCGTAGGCTTGATGGAAGGGCAGAAAGGCCAGAACGCTGAGGGCGGTCACCCCAAACATCAACGAAATTAGCAAGGCTGCCTGCTGCAACCGGGGCCGGTGGGTGGAATAGACCGCCAGTCCCAGCAAAGCCAAGACCAGCACCAGGTATGAGGGGTAGTCCCAGCTATTGATGACCCACAATGCCCCCAGCGCCAGACCCAACACGCTGCTGGCCGCCACCGTCCACCATCCGCTCCCATTCCTTAGCCCCACCACCAGATTCAGGCCCAGACCAATCACCAATAAGGTGAAGGGAATCACCATCATGTGGGCATGCAGGTCGGCAAAGAGGAAAGTGAAAAAGGGAAACTCGGTAATATGAAAGGAGACATCGGCAAACCCGGCGACTTTGTCCGGCACCCAGAATGCCAGCGGAGAGGGTTCGACCCCCTCCAGAGGGGGGATCATCCGGCTGCTGCGCCAGAAATCGAAGGAGGGGATACCTGATGCTCCCCCAAACAATCGAAGCCAAAGCCCCTGTACCAATTGGACCGCACCATCCAGGTTGCCGATCCCGGCGACGAACAGTCCGGACACCAGACCGGCGCCAACCGGGCTCCATAACGCCCCCCCTTCCCCGGCCCGCGGTGGGCTCCCGCCAGCATGACCGCGTGACCGCCTGGCGCCTTCGGCCAGGTTATAGACGATGGAATAAGCGCCAGAGAACGTCAGCGCGTAGAAGAGCGGCACTGCCAGGTTAAAAGCTGTGGAGGGAATGATGCCGGTCAGGCGGATGGGCAAGGCCAGAAGGTAATAGCCCCAGTAGTAGTAATTCAGATAGCCGCCAGCGTACCAGGGGTCATAGGGCGGAAAGGTAGTGGAGTGAACCACGGCGTTCAGATAGGCCAGCTCCATGGGTTTTTCCCCACCCCGAAAGGGGTGCCACAGGTCCGGGTTGGCCGCACGCACCAGGACGAAGGCCAGGAAAGCGATCATGAACAGGCACTCTCCGATAACCAGAGACCGCCAGTTTTCGACGAAGAAGGCCTTAATCTCCTGCCAGCGTTTGGCCAACACCATACTGGACAGCAAGGTAAGTACCACCAGTCCCAGCAGGATGGCCGTCCTGGAAAAGTCGATCCACTTCAAACTCACCAGCAGCCAGACAAAGTATCCAACCACCAGCAGTCCCAATACGCGGGCCAGGACAATGCCCCGGTCCGGCAACGGTCGGAAGATAAAAACCGACAGCGGCAGGGCTAGCAAATAGATTAACTCGATGACCAGGAGCCAGGCCAGCACCGGATACCGATTAGTCCAGCTATCCCGATCGAATAATTCCGACCAGGTGCCGCCGCCGCGCTGTTTCGCCTGGTCTTCCTCGGACAGCATCAGACCCACCCTGTCACCCGATTGCTGGGGACTTCGCCGACGCACAAGATGACCCAGCAAGACGGATTCCGGTTGGCGTTCCACATTGCGAAACAACAGCACCTGAGGATGGTCATATCCCACGACGTTATCATCGGCGTAGCCCAGCCTGAGGGTTACCCTGGACGATTCACCGGGTACTGCAGGTACGGGTTCCTGGACATTGGCGTGGGCGTAGGGCGAGTCCCGGAACGAAACTCCCATCAACTCCGGGTAGGACGTAAAGGTGCGCTCCAATCGATAGCCCAGTCCGCCGTTGAAAAGTTGCTGGTAGTAGCCTGAACTAAAAGGGAAGCGGTCCGGGTCTCGGGTGACGCTGACGTAGGGCCGGTAGCTGTAGAACACCACATAATCCGCTTCAGACAAATGGCTGGCCAGGACGTTCATCTTCCCGGCAGTATCCGGGTCATAGGCGGGAAACTGCCAGAGGTCATAGCGGTACAGTCCTGGTATAAACTCATCCCAGTGGTTGTCGCTGACGATCCTGGCTCCCACTGGGACGTTCTCCTGGATCCAATGCGACGCCGTAACTGCCGGATGCTCCCTGGCGTAGACCCGCTGGAACGCCACCGAATAAAATCCGGTGGCCACGACCACCAGGACCACCAGCGCGACCGCCAGTTTGGGCAATTCCCGAATCACCCGGTTCTTGAGGGCAGGATTCAATAGCCGGCCAGGGCGAGGGCAACTCAAAGAGGATATGGGGCAACCCTCTGTTGGTGGGGAGCCCGCTGAGCCACCTTCGGCCAGAATCCGGCTGTCTGGTGCGACTGGTGCATACTTGACCGATGCGGCACGGCTATAGTCTACCAGCCAAAGCAGCAGGCGGGCGCCCATCAAAATCAGGAACGGCATCAGGGGAAAATAGTAGCGCAGGAAGCGGACTTCAAAGGTTTCCAGGAAGATGAACTGGGGCACCACCCAGGCCAACAGCAACAAATTAGCATGCCGGGTGGCACGCTGTTTGAGGGCCATCACCGCCACGAAGGGGATGCTGGACCAGGCCACCAATCCCAGAGGGATGCCCAGTCCCCACACCGTGGTCTGCTGTATCTGATACAGGAAAGCCGGAGTATCGACGTATTGGATTGTGAAGGGCCACAGTCCGGCCCGGCGGGCCATACTCGCCTGCGCTACCAGGTCGCCGGCGAAGGAAGTGAAGTCCAACAACGCGTAAGGAGCCAGGGCGAAAAAGACTGCCAGCGCGCTCGATCCGGCCAGCCCGGCGTGAACCAGCATCCGGCGGATAATTTTCGGTGATATCCCGGACCAGCGCCCCCCCGCCGACTTCAGCGCCCAATAGCCATAGGCCAGGGCCAGGGGCAGGACCAGCGGCAGCACACTTACTTTGGGAGCCATCGCCAGGCCCAGCAGAAGGCCCAGCAGCAGCGAGTCTTTTAATCGGCGGTATTCGACCATCCGCAGCATGGCCCAAATGCAGGCCAGGATAAAAAATGCCGAGAAAGTCTCGGGCCGGTAAAAGTGGCTGTTCTGGACGTGGACTACTGCCAGGGCGGTCAGGGCGGCGGCCAGCAGCCCTACATTAAGGCTGAACATCCTCTTCCCCAGCGCGTAGACCATGTAAATCGTGCCGACGTCGGCCAGGGCCGACAGAAGACGACCGGCATAGCGCATATCCAAATCCCCGATGTCAACAAACAACTCGATGATTGAGCGCAGCAAAACCAGGGTGTAGATCAGGCTGCTGCCCAGAGGGAACCAGTGGGGGTTTAGCGGGCTGCGGTCGGCATCGAGCAATACGCCCAGGCTGGGGAAACCCGGTTGGGTGGCGGGGAAGTCACGGGTGCAGTCAAGAAAGCCCGGCGACTCCGCAAGCACCCGGTACATGCAGCCAGCCCGCAGGTAGATGGACCGTTCATCCGGGTGGAAGCCGTATCCCGAATCCCAATTGATCCCGTGCAGTCGCAGGCCGAGACCCACCGCCAGGATGATCACCAGGGATATCAGGGCAACGGACGGGCCAGGGCGGGGATTGGCAGTCCACCAGTTTGTTAAGGATTCAGGCATACCCTAGATTAGCTCGACCAGCGGGAGACAGACCGGGCCAGGGGAAGGCCAGCTAAGACCGAAGGCCTTCCCCCATGTCATGTAGCTACGGTATACGGCGGAGACTAGATTCCCTTATCGGCGATAAAAGAGCACAGGTCCACGGTGCGGCAGGAATAGCCCCACTCGTTATCGTACCAGCCCAGGATTTTGACCATGCGGTCTTGCATGACCATCGTGGACAACGCATCAAAGACACAACTGTGGGGATTGCCCCGAACATCGGAGCTGACGATGGGGTCCTCGGTATATTCCAGGATTCCCTTCAAGCGCCCGCCTGCCGCGTCCTTGAAGGCCCGATTGACTTCTGCAACGGTCACCTTCCGGCTGACATCGGCTACGAAGTCGGTGCAGGAACCGGTGGAGGTGGGCACCCGGAAAGCGATTCCGTGCAGTTTGCCGTTCAACTCCGGCAGCACCAGACCCACCGCGCGCGCCGCTCCGGTGCTGGTGGGGATGATATTCTGGGCGGCGGCCCTGGCCCGGCGCAGGTCGGAGTGGCGCTGGTCCAGGATCGCCTGGTCGTTGGTGTAGGAATGAATGGTGGACATCAGGCCCTTTTCGATGCCAAAAGCCTCGTGCAGTACTTTGACCATGGGGGCAAAGCAGTTGGTGGTGCAGGACGCGTTGGACACGATGGTGTGTTTCTGGGGATCATAGCTGTCATCGTTGACCCCCAATACCATGGTCAGGTCGACGTTGCTGGCCGGGGCGGAGATGATTACCTTGCTGGCGCCGCCCTTCAAGTGGCCCCTGGCCTGAACACCGTCGGTGAAGATACCGGTGGACTCGACCACAATGTCTACGCCCATTTCCGACCAGGGTATCTGGGCCGGATCGCGCTGGGAGAATACCTTGACGCTGTTCCCATCAATCACCAGGTCCCCGTTATTGGCCTCGACCTGGCCGGCAAATACTCCAAAGTTGGTGTCGTATTTGAACAGGTGCGCGTTGGTCCGGGCGTCGGTAAGGTCGTTGACCGCCACCACTTGCAGTTTGCCCGGGTGGCGCGTCAGAGTTGCTCTGGTTACCAAACGTCCAATTCTGCCAAATCCGTTAATTCCTACCCGGGTTACCATGGTGCACCTCCGCTATTTTTCGGTACTATTTTTCGGTAATTGGAACCGCTTCTTTATTGAGGTCTTTGCCGGCGGACATGGTCAGCAACCGCCGCATGCGCCACTGCCGGGGCGCGTAGGCCTGCAGGTACAAGCGCCAGAATCCGTCGGACTGAGGGGTGCGGTTTGCCAGATTGTGCGGCGAGTCCGATAGCACCAGGTCTTTAAATTCGTCCGGGGAACGTCCCGAGGAAGCGGGCGAGGCGATCAGGGCCAGCAGGCCCAAGACCAACAGGAAGCTCCGCAACATTAGCCACCAGGAAATCCGGAAAGTGGCCAGCACCAACCGCCACAGCAGGTAGCGGGATATTCGCCACGCCAGGGTTAAGTCAGAATATCTTGAGGTAGTCATACGCTTTCTTACCCGCGTACTCAGCTTCGTTTCCCAGGTCTGCTTCTATTCTAAGCAGTCGATTGTATTTTGCAACCCGCTCCGAGCGGGCGGGTGCGCCGGTCTTGATTTGCCCCACGTTCCAGGCCACCGCCAGGTCGGCGATGGTCGTATCCTCGGTCTCGCCGGAACGGTGGCTAATCACCGCTCCCCAGCCGGCATCCCGGGTCATCTGCAACGCGCCGTAGGTCTCGGTTAACGAGCCAATCTGATTGGGTTTGAGCAGGACCGCGTTGCTGGCTTTCCGGTCAATTCCCTGCCGGATCCGGGTGGTGTTAGTGACAAACAGGTCATCGCCCACCAACTGCACCGAGTCACCCAGGCGACGACATAACTCCGACCAGCCGTCCCAGTCGTCCTCGTCCAGTCCGTCCTCAATGCTGATGATCGGGTATTTCCGGCACCAGTCAGCGTACAGATCGACCATTTCTTTGGAACTCAGGGTGGTCCCGTCCCTTTCCAAACGGTACTTGCCCTCCGGCCTGCTGTAAAATTCGGAAGCAGCCACATCCACCGCCAGAAAGACGTTCTCTCCGGGTCGGTATCCGGCGGCTTCCACCGCCTGGAGCACCGTCTCAATGGCGTCCTGATTCGACGGCAGCGACGGTGCGAATCCGCCCTCATCGCCCACGTTCAAGTTGTGCCCGCCATCCCGCAGCAGTCCCTTGAGCGCCTGGTAAATTTCGGCACCAGCGCGCAACGACTGCGAAAAAGTCTCCATTCCCGCCGGAATCACCATGAACTCCTGGATATCAGCCGAGTTGGACGCGTGCCGCCCGCCGTTGAGAATGTTGAACATTGGCACCGGCAGGCTTACAGCCCGGCCCTGGGCCAGATAACGCCACAATTCTCCATCCGCATCATCCTGGGCCAACGACGCCGCCCGGGCCACGGCCATCGACACCGCCAGGATGGCATTGGCCCCCAGCCTGCTTTTGTCCGGCGTTCCGTCCAACCTCAGCAGCATCTGATCAATTCCAGCCTGGTCAAAGGGAGAGACGCCCGCCAATTCCGGGCCAATGACCTGGTCAACGTTGGCCACGGCCTGCAGCACCCCATTGCCGCCAAAACGCTGCGGGTCCTGGTCTCGGAGTTCAAGAGCCTCGTACCTGCCGGTGCTGGCCCCGGAGGGTACCAGAGCATGAGCACGGATACCGTTGGACAATCGCACCTCTGCTTCAACCGTGGGATTGCCCCGGGAGTCCAGGGCCTGGCGGCCCTTGACGCTGGCGATAGCAACGCTGGCATTTGCAATAGTCACTAGCCTCCAACCTCCGGGCCCAGGGAGTTACACCGCGCGTCAGCCGCGGCCATGGCTTTTTCCACCGCGTCTACCGGACCTGAGGCCTCAATCATGCCACGTTCAATCGGGTCACCGTCACCCTTGATGGTCAAAGGCCAGGTCTTAAGGGCGATCACCGGAATCCCATCACCGAGGGCATAAGCAATCTCGGAAAGGGTGCCAAAGGCACCGCCAATGGCGATCACCGCATCGCCGGTGTTCACCACGATCACGTTTCGAGAAAATCCCATAGTGGTCACTATCGGGATGTCCACGTAGCGGTTGGCCTCTTTGGAGGTGCGGCCGGGCAAGATGCCGATGGTGGTGCCACCCGCCGATTTGGCTCCCCGGCACACCGCCTCCATCACACCCTGAAGTCCACCGCAAGCGACGATTACATGGCGCTTGGCTAACTCTCGGCCCACGTCTTCCGCCAATAACAAATGCTCCGGCTTGGCCTTACTGCCTCCAATTACTGAGATGATCATATTTCAAATATCCCTGACACATTAACCAATTAACCAATGACCTTGATAGTTGGGCACATCAGCCAGTGCTTCGGTGGCAACGATTAATTATAGCAGAGTAATTTATATAGCCCAGG
>DASTLM010000135.1:0-1972 GCA_035714945.1 Dehalococcoidia bacterium
GAGGCGATTGCCTTGCACTTGCGGGAGATGGTTGAGGATGGCGAGGATATTCCAATCGATGGTGACTATATAGTGGCCCAAACTGATGTAGACCTGAAGGCTAAAGTGTAGGGTGAACCCGGTAAGAATAAGTGCTTGTCCAGCCAGCTCCACTCCTGGTCAACCATCAAGATTATCGCAAATACTGAGGAGGTAGCACCTTGCCCGAAGCAGAAGCCCTGTACGAAATTAAAGATGGGATTGCTTACATCACCCTGAACCGTCCGGAGAAGCTGAACGCCATCAACCCGGAGATGCGCCAGATTCTCTGGGACTCCTTCCAGGATGTGAAGCACAACCCGGAAGTCCGCTGCGCTATCGTCACCGGCAATGGTAGGGCCTTCTCTACGGGACACGACCTGGTGGCCATGGCCAACGCCCGGGCCAACGAGGGCCCCAGTACCGGCGACCTGTACGTGGTGCAGTCCAACATCTGGAAGCCCATTATCGCCGCCATCAACGGCATCTGCCTGGCCCAGGGGTGCGGCCTGGCCCTGGGCAGCGACATTCGCATTGCCTCCAGCGAGGCCCAGTTCGGCTGGCCCCAGGTGAAGCGCGGCATCTCCTCGGTCAGCGGTCCGGCGCTGCTGGCCCAGATCCTGCCCAAGAACATCGCCTTTGAGATTCTCTTCACCGGCGACTTCATCAACGCCAGCCGGGCCCATGAGTTGATGCTGGTCAACCACGTGGTGGCGCCGGAAGAGGTGATGCCCCGGGCCGAGGAAATCGCCCGCAAGATCGTAGCCAACGCCCCGCTGTCGCTGGCGGCGATCAAGGAATCGTCCATCATGGGCGCCGCCATGGACCTGGAGCGGCGGGTGGCCTTCGCCCAACTGAAGCGCGACGTTGTCCTGCACACCGAAGACGCCGCCGAAGGAGTCAAGGCCTTCGCCGAAAAACGGGCCCCGGTCTGGAAGGGGCGGTAGTTCATCTTCCGCCTGGTTAAGCCTGGTACACCGGGAGGCGGCTCATGCTTCGGCAGGCCCAGGAAGATGAAGGGCCAGAGCGACTGCAGCGATGCGTCTAGCTACTGGCTCCGCAGCGCCCGCCCCGGCATGGCACCGGTATGCACGCCGTTGTCGATTACCAGCTCGCCGTTGACCATCACGTAGTCAATGCCTGCCGGGTACTGTTTGGGTTCCTCAAATGTGGCGTTGCTGGCCACTCGCTGGGGGTCAAACAGCACCAGGTCGGCCTTCATACCGTCCCGCAGAATGCCCCGGTCGTTCAACCCCAGGCGCTGGGCCGGGATGGCGGTCATCTTGCGCACCGCTTCTTCCAGTCGCAGCAGGCCTTCTTCCCGGACCAACTGGCCCAGCACATAGGGAAAGGTGCCGTAACTGCGCGGGTTGGGGTGTCCGCCGGTCAGCAACCCGTCGGAGCCGACCATCTGCGCCGGATGCTTGACGATGATGCGAATGTTGTCGGGATTGCCGGTGCGGGCGACGAAGGCCACGTCCAGGTCCTCTTCAATGAGCAGGTCGCAGATGGCGTCCACCATCCGCGCTCCCCGAGATTTTGCCAGGTCGGTCAGCGAACGGCCCTCCCATTCTTTATTTTTGTCTGATTTGATGTGGCTGAAGATGTAGCGGTCGAGGGTCATGCCCCATTGCGGGTCCACCGAATCGCCGATCTCCTCGCGGATGCGGCGGTCCTTGATCCGTTGCATCAACGCCACCGGTCCCCCGGCGTGCACCCAGTAGGGCAGCAGCGAGTGGAGCACGGTGCTGGCCGCCGGATAGGGGTACTGGTCAAAGGTCACGTCAATGCCGGAGTTGCGGCCTTCATCAACCAGCGCCACCATTTTTGCTCCCATGCCGTCCACCGGGTTGTGGTAGTGGGAGATGTGCACTGGCACCCCGGCCTGCCGTCCAATGGTCAAGGCCTCCCGGAAAGGGTCCAGCAGACGGTCGCCCAGGCTGTAACGGGCGTG
>DASTLM010000136.1:0-2344 GCA_035714945.1 Dehalococcoidia bacterium
CTCAGGATGAGCGGCTTCCGACGTTTATCCGTCCATCCTGAGCTGGTCGAACCACGTCTTGAGATAGTTACTGGGTCCGCTCTCCGATGGTGACCGAAAGCTCCAGGGTCTGGCCGCCCCGCAGAAACTTCACCGGCACCGCCGTGTCAACCCGGTCTCCGCTCAGCGTAGCAAAAAGATCGTCCAGATGACGCACCGGCTTACCGGCCAGAGCAACGATGGTATCGCCCATGTACAGCTTTGCCTGCTCGGCCGGGCTGTTGGGTTCCACCGACACCAGCAGCAGGCCGGTCTCCTGTCCCAGCTGGGACGCAATCGTGGCAGGCAAGCGCGTGGGTTGGGCGCCCACTCCCAGATAGCCGCGCCGGATGTGGCCGTGGGACAGCAGGGTTTCCGCCACGCGCCGTACGGTGGCCGTGGGGATGGTTATGGTGGTGCCGCCCCGCACCAGCGCCGAAGAGTTGACCCCCAAAAATCTGCCGGAGGAGTCGACCATTGGCCCGCCGGAGAAACCGGGATACATGGTGACGTCGCTCTGCAGGTAATGGTCGATCGCGCCGCCGGTGGGTGTCTGCCAGCCCTGGCCCACCGCGCTGACGATTCCCAGGGTGGCCCGGATCCTCTGCCCCGGCCTCCCCAGGGCCAGGGCCAGGTTGCCCACCTTGAGATTCTCGGCATCCAACCATTGGGGTGTTTTCAAATCAGAGGCCCCTACTTTAAGCACGGCCAGGTCGGTGGTCGGGTCGCGGCCCACCAGGGTGGCGAGCACCGTCTGCCCATCGGGAAGCCCGACGTGGATATTCTCGTCCTGCTCCAGGACGTGATGCGCGGTGACGATCACTCCGTCGGCCGACCATACGACGCCGCTGGCGGGTAGCCGGTGGCGCCCTTCGATTCGGACTACGCTGGAGCTGGACTGTTCCACCGTTGCAGCCAGTGCATCCGATAGGTTGGCTAATATTTCTGACATGGTCTAGACCTCCAAATCAATTGCCGACGGTCTGGTTGGCCGGTCCATCGGCTTGACATCACTTTACCCGATGTCGGTGGCGTTGACCCGACCCGGTCGGCCAGGAGGCTGCCTGGCAGAACGGCCAGGTGGGCCTGTAGATTTGGGTAGGCTATTGTTGGGGCCCGGATGTGAGCGCGGTTTCAGATGATGATCAACCCGGCGCGGGTCGCCCGCATCACCGCGTCGGTGCGGCTCTGGGCGCCCAGCTTGCCCATGATGGCGTTGACGTGAAACTTGACGGTGTGCTCGCTGATTTCCAATCGGCCAGCGATGCCTTTGTTGGGCAGGCCCTCGGCCAATAGCTGCATCACCTGTAGTTCGCGGGGGGTGAGGGCACTGGGTATGGGACCCGGTAAATGGTCGCCCGAAGGCAGCAGGGAAGCGGTGACCGTTGGATTGAAGACTACCAGCCCCTGGGACACCGCGATCAAAGCGGCCCGAAGGCCCGCCGCATCGGTTTCTCTGGGCAAGATGCCCCGGGCCCCGGCGGCCCACGCTTCCGCAGCCTGGGACTGGTCGGATAGGACCACAGTCACTGGGGGACTGCTCTGGTGCAGTCCGGCCAGTTGCTCCAGGGCCGACGTTGAATCCCAGCCCAGGTCCCACAGCAGCACGTCGGCGGGAAAAGTCTCCAGGACGCCCTCCGGTACCGTGGCAACGGCTACTTGACCGGTGACCTCGAAATCGGGCTGGTCGGACAGCAGCATTGCCAGTCCCGCCCGGGCCAGCGGGTCGGCGGCAACGATCAGGATGCGAAGATTGGTCAGGCTGGTCAGATTGGTCACGCCGTAACAAAGCCAGGGAGAGACATACCTCTAGCATACTCCTTTCTTGACCACCTGTTGGCTTTGACCTGTCCCAAGGGTTTTGCGGCAGCCTGGTCGGGAATTCCAACGACGGGTTATCGGGCCCGCCATGCCTCTCCCAGCAGTCGCACAATCTCGTCGCCCACCTGAGCCGTGGAGGCGGTGCCGCCCAGGTCTCTGGTGATTACTTTGCGCTCCGCGAGGCTGTGGGCCACGGCCGCTTCGACCCTTTGGGCCGACTGGGGCTCGCCCAGGTGGTCCAGCATCAGGGCCACCGCCGAGATGGTGGCCAGCGGATTGGCCAGATTCTTGCCGGCAATGTCGAAGGCGGCACCGTGGACCGACTCGAACATCGAGGGGTATTCCCGGTCCGGGTTGATGTTGGCGCTGGCGGCCAGTCCCATGCTGCCGGTGACCACCGCAGCGATGTCCGACAGGATGTCGCCGAAGAGGTTGGACGCCACGATAACGTCGAAACTCTCCGGCCACCGCACCAGGTCCATACACGCCCGGTCCACCAGCAACG
>DASTLM010000137.1:0-3719 GCA_035714945.1 Dehalococcoidia bacterium
CTGCGGGACCGGATGATCTTCAACATGTCGGAGCAGGAATGGGACGATGTGATCGCGGTGCACCTGAAGGGGACGTTTACGGTGGTGAAGCATGCGTGCATTGTGTTTCGACAGCAGCGGTCGGGCCGGATCATTACCTTCAGTTCTCAGTCAGGTCTGGTGGGCAATTCCGGCCAGGCTAATTATGGTGCCGCCAAATCGGGGATCGCCGGGTTCACCAAGGTGGTGGCCCGGGATATGGGCCGGTATGGGGTTACCGCCAACTGCATCGCGCCGAGAGCTACCACTCGAATGATTGGGGCCATTCCTGATTCCGCTGCTGAGATCCGGGCCCGGGGCGGGGTTGCCGCTTTGTCTGATGAGGAGGAGTTGCAAAACCTGGACCCTAACGGCATTGCGCCCTTTGTGTGCTTCCTGGCTAGTGACTACTCGGCCAACGTCAATGGTCAGACCTTCCTGGTCTATGGGAATACGGTTTCTTTGATGTCCCAGCCCCGCCCCGAAAAGGCCATCTTTACTGCCAACGGTCACTGGAGTATGGAGGAATTGGCGCCGCAAGCCCGCAATGTTTTGACCAGGGGTATTCAAAACCCGGCGCCGGCCCGGCAGTAAATATCCGGCAGTAAATACCCCGCAGTAAATACCCCGCAGTAAATTCAATGAGACGGGTCCATCGACGGTCGAGGACAATTGAGGACAATCATAGATGTCTAATTTATTGGAAGGCAAAGTAGCCATCGTCACCGGGTCGGGTCGGGGGGTCGGCCGGGGCGTCGCGCAGTTGATGGCGGTGGAGGGGGCGAAGGTGGTGGTGGTGGACCCGGGGGTCAATGTGGACGGCTCCGGGTTCGACCAGTCGGTGGCGGAGCAGGTGGTGGGGGAAATCCGGGGGGCTGGTGGCGAAGCGGTAGCCTGCACCGAGTCGGTGGTGACGATGCTGGGAGGGGAGCGGATTGTCCAGACGGCGATGGACCATTTTGGGAGATTGGACATAGTGGTGACCTGCGCGGGAATCCTGCGGGACCGGATGATCTTCAACATGTCGGAGCAGGAATGGGACGATGTGATCGCGGTGCACCTGAAGGGGACGTTTACGGTGGTGAAGCATGCGTGCATTGTGTTTCGACAGCAGCGGTCGGGCCGGATTATTACCTTCAGTTCGACCTCCGGGCTTTACGGTAATTCGGGGCAAGCCAATTACGGTGCGGCTAAAGACGGTATCGCCGGTTTTACCAGAGTCGTATCGCGAGATATGGGTCGTTATGGAGTTACGGCCAACTCGATTGCGCCCAGCGCATCTACTCGGATGACTACCAGTGTTCCGGATGCGTCCCGAATTTTGAGGTCTGCCCGGGGGATCGCCGGTGGTTCAGAATTGTTGGGTGAAGCCGAAGATGTAGCGCCGTTTGTAACCTGGCTGGCGTCAGAGGAGTCTTCTCACGTTAATGGCCATGTTTTTCATGTTACTGATGGGTTGGTTACATTACTCAACCAGCCGGAGCCGGTGAGGACCATTACTAAAGATGGCCGATGGACCGTGGAAGAATTGATCCGAGTGTTCCCGGCGACCATCGGCGTGGAGCTTTATAATCCGGCCCCAGTTCCCGCGACCGCGGCATAGTTGATCACTGCCGGAATTATATCGGGCCCGTCACGTTGACAAACTTCGGTATCCCCTAGTAGCATCCAAACAGCGTCAGTATCAGTTAAACCGGGTAGGTTCAATACGATATTCCCTTAATGAATAAGGATAAGCTAATGATTCGTGGGTTCAGCGCTTCTTACGCCGGTCATGTAGTCGATGATAATTTGGGTCTACAGGGTACGCCTGCCAATGATCGCCATTATTCTAACGAACAACTGTCCGAGGCTTTTGCCTGGGCTTTAGACATAGCCCAGCACCTTGAAAGCCTGGGCTATGATGAGTTCTGGATGGCTGAGCACCATTTTCAGCCGGAAGGATATGAATGTATCCCTAATTTGTTGATGTTGAGTTTGTACCTGGCGACTCAGACGCAGAAGCTAAAGTTCGGTTGCGGTTTCAATATTGCTCCAATGTGGCACCCCTTGCGTCTGGCCGAAGATTTTGCGATGGCCGATATATTGACCAAAGGTCGGGTAATGTTTGGGGTTGGTCGTGGTTATCACTCCAGAGAAGTGGAGACCTTTGGCTCTCCGATGCTGGATGGCGACGCCAACCGCGAGTTATTTGAAGAACAGATTGAGGTGATTCTAAAGGCTTTCAATGAGGAGTTCTTTTCCCACCAGGGAAAACACTATAAGATTCCAGCCAGGGTGCCCTACCGGGGCTACGAACTGGAGAAAATCTCCCTGGTGCCGCGGCCGACTCATCCGGTGGAGATCTGGCAGCCCCTGGTGAGCGCTAACCCCAGAGGCGTCGATTTCATGGCCAGGATGGGTATCAAGGCGTTGATCGCCAATACCCCGCAAGATGCCCTGTCTGGGCGGGTCTCGATGTATCAGGAAGCTGCCGCCAGTCATGGTAAGCAGTTGAAGTTGGGCGAGGATGTTGCTCTGGGATACCGTTTTTTCATCGGTCAGACCGAACAGAAGGCGATTGACCAGGCCCGTCCCTATTTTGAGGAAGGAATGAAATTTGCGGCTCCCCTGGGCCTGATGCGGTTGGACCAGGCCCAGATTGACGCTGTGGCTAATCCTGGCAAATTTCGTGGTGTTGAATTGCCTACATTGGAGTCATCGTCGGCCAGTAAAGCCTGGCTGTGCGGCCCGCCGGAACTGATAGTGGAGCATCTAAAGAAGGTGGAAGAGCAGTACCCGGGCGTCGAGAGGATCAATCTGGGGTCGGTTATGGGAATGCCTTTGCAGGTGTTCAAAGACCAGTTGACCAGGTTTGCTGAAGGGGTTATGCCCTCTTTCAGCAAGTAACCCGAACTAAATTGGGTCTGGACCGGCCGCAGAGCCTCGGGCCCTTTTGCTCCGGGGCTTTTGTTATTGATTGTTGGGCGTCAGGTTATGGGCGTCAGGTTATAATCGCAGTCAGGGTCCGGCGGGGTATTGGGGGTGGGTCAGGTAATAGTAAGTCCAAGCTCCCCGCAAGCCCTGGAAGAAGATGTAGGCGGGCAAAACCTGCCAGACCAGAAATTTGAAGATATGGGGTGCCGTGGAAAGATCGATAATTCCCATCGCAATCCAGAATATCCGGCTGATCCAGAAGTAGCAGAATAAGGCGGTGGCGGCCTCTTTGCTTCGTCGCAGGATTCCATAGGACAGGAAGGCGACTATTCCGACCTCTACCAGGGCGAAAATGAAAAGGCCCAAACTCAGCCGGTCTTCTGTCCCTGGAGCTAGACCCCAGATTGCAATGGCGGCATTAACAAAGAAGATTCCTGACATCATGAATCCGACCAGCCAGGCATGGCGCATTCGTCGGCAAGCTTGCTCCAGGTCCTGGCTTACCATAAATCGAATGATGTAGTTAATGATGTAGCTGATGAAGGTTTTGCCGGTGGTCCTGCTGGTGTCCATCACCAGCTCTTGCTTTTGATGAAACGGAAGGCTGATATTGCTGCGGTTGCGCCATCGCCAGCCGCTGAGACCAGTTGACAGGCCGAGTTTTGCCGGATGTCGCCCACGGCATAGAGGCCAGGGGACGAAGTTTCCATGGACAGGTTGACCTGAATATGCCCCGAATTATCGGTCTTGGCTATGCCCCTGACCAGGGCGGAGTTGGGTTCCAG
>DASTLM010000138.1:0-2201 GCA_035714945.1 Dehalococcoidia bacterium
GGGCGATAACCACCGCCGGAAAGGGCCCGGAGCCCCTGGGCACGCTGGAATAGACCGGCAGGTCCTGACCGTCTACCTGGAGCTTCTCCCAGAATGATGGCATTACAATACCTCCTGAATGTTATTGTTACTCCCTACAACAACCCCTCGGCCCGCACCGACTCCAGAGTCTGCTCAAAGGCTGCCAGGGTTTCGTCGATGTCATTCTCCGTGTGGGTGGCCGACACCAGGAAGGCATCGCGGCCCATTATGTCCACGCCGTGGTTCAGCAGGCCCCGCTTCAACTCGGTAACGGCCGGCCGGGCGGCAGCCCGCTTGATTTGACTGTGGCGCATATTGCAGGTCTCCCGATTGCAGTCGCAGTCGGCCAGCACCAGATGAATCATTGACGCAATGCCGTGGGCGTGGCCGGAGATTTCCATCCGGCCAAAGATCTCGTTGAGACCCTGCTTGAGGCGGCCGGCCATGGCGTCGGCCCGCTGGTTGACGGGCTGGCTGGCGATGATTTCCAGGCAGGTGGCCCCGGCCACCGCCGACAAGGGGTTGGCGTTGAAGGTGCCCGGGTGGTAGACCCGACGCTGGCTGTCCCATTCCGGATCGCCCCGATGAGCAATCAGGTCAACGATGTCGGCCTGGCCGCCCACTGCCCCGCCGGGCAAAGCGCCAGCCACGATCTTGGCCATAGTGGTCAGGTCGGGGGTTACACCGTAGCGGACCTGCGCTCCGCCGGGTGAAGCCCGGAACCCGGTGACCACCTCGTCGAAGATCAACACTACCCCATGCTGCCTGGTCAGCTCCCGCAGCCCTTTCAGGTAGTTGGGAACGTCGAAGGGAAGCTGGCCGTAGTGCGCCCCGGTGGGCTCCAGGATCAACGCGGCGATATCCGGGTCCCGGCTCAGCGCCTTCTCGACCGCCGGCAGGTCACCGGAAGGTACGATCACCATACTGTTGAACGTCTCCGGCGGAATTCCCGGGGCCGAGCGGTCCGATCCAGCCATCGCGTAGTCGTGCCAGCCGTGGAAGTGGTCTTGCAGCTTGATCACCTTGTTCTTGCCGGTGTAGGCCCGGGCCAGCCGCATGGCCATCAGCGTGGCCTCGGTACCTGAACTGTGGAAGCGGATCTTCTCCACCGACGGGACCAACGCCTTGATGGCCCTGGCCCAGCGGACTTCCTCTTCGGTGCAGGCGCCCAGGTGGGTGCCCCGGCCAAGCTGCCCGGCCACTGCGGCGACAATCGCCGGGTGGGAGTGCCCCAGCAACAGCGCCCCGTGGCCGGAGACGTAGTCGATGTATTCATTCCCGTCCACATCCCACTTGCGGGGACCGGCGCCGTGGGTGATGTACAGGGGAAAGGGTTCGGCGTAGCGGTTGTCGTGAGTCACTCCGCTGGGGAAAAGCGGCAAGGCCTCGGCATACCGCTGGGCCGATCCCTGATGCCTGGCGACATATTCTTCCAGAATGTTGGTCATGGCTCCTCCTGGCGGGCTACCGGGGTGTCAGCAGACCCATATCATATCCCAATCGGGCCGCAAATAGGAGTACTCGGCGCGGACCCCTGGACGGTGGCAGGTTCAAGCGGAAGCACCCGCTGGTGAAGTTGGCTCCGGCTCCTCCCGGGTCAATTGCGGCGGCTTCCTGATGGCGAAGAAGCACAGGCTGGCGATGGCGGCGCAGATTCCACTGGGACCGATGGCCCAATCGTAGTTACCGAAGTGGTCGAAGACCCAACCGGCGTATACCGGCGACGCGATCAAGGCCCAGCTAAAGGCGAAGGTGATGTACCCCCGCAACGTGGCAAAGCGGTCCCGTCCAAAATACTCACCCAGGGTGGCCCACACCATTATCCCCGCACCGTCTCCGATGCCTTCCAGGATGACAAACATCAAGACCAGAATAATTCCCAGGCCGCTCCAATGGCCGAACAACAGACAAAAGGCGGCCAGCGACTCCAGGGTCAGATTGACGCCCAGGATCAACGGCTTGGACCAGCGGTCACCCAGGTAACCCATCAGGAGTCGGGACACAAAGTTGATTCCAAACATCAGTCCCGCCAGGTTGGCGGCATGCTGACGGCTCAGCCCTTTGGATTCCAGAATCGGCACTATGCTGACCAGAATGCCCAGGATTGCCACCTGCCGCAGACCGGACCCCAGCATCAGTAGCCAGTAGGCCCGGGTGCGCAAAGCTTCGCGTACGGTATA
>DASTLM010000139.1:0-3649 GCA_035714945.1 Dehalococcoidia bacterium
TGAGAGGGTGGCCGAAATTGCCGCCGACCCTTGCGAACCTGATCTGGGTAATTCCAGCGTAGGGAACAGGTACTTGTGCGTTTAGCCATTAATTTAGGCCGCCAATGTTTCTTAACGTTGGCGGCCTCATTGTTTCCGGCAGTCCCAGAAATGCGGGCAGTCCCAAAGATGCAGTCCCAAAGATGCAGGAGGTGTGCTATGGTCCAGGTGTCCAGGGAAATCCTCAACATTCAAGGCAAGGCGATCTTTCCAGCCAGCAGCAAGGTCTACGTGGTGGGTTCTCAACCCGATGTCCGGGTTCCTTTCCGGGAGGTCACGCTAACTCCCACCGCTGGCCGATACGGCCAGGAACCTAATCCGCCCCTGCGACTCTACGACACCAGCGGTCCCTATACCGACGGGTCCCTGGAAATGAACCTGGGCCAGGGGCTCCCGCCCCTCCGGCAGAGTTGGATCAAGGGTCGGGGGGATGTGGAGGAGTATGCTGGTTCTCCAGGGGCTTCGGCCGGTCATAATGGCGGGGCAGCTTTTCCGGGTTTGCAGCGAAAGCCCCTGAAGGCCAGAGCTGGCCGGGCGGTTACCCAGATGCACTACGCCCGTCGGGGTATAATCACCCCCGAGATGGAGTTCATCGGCATCCGGGAAGGAATCGACCCGAAGACGGTTCGTGACGAAGTGGCCCGGGGCCGGGCCATCATCCCCGCCAACATCAACCACCCCGAGTCGGAACCGATGATCATTGGCCGCAATTTCCTGGTCAAGATCAACGCCAACATCGGCAACTCGGCGGTTGTATCCTCGATTCAAGAAGAGGTGGAAAAGATGCTGTGGGCCACCCGCTGGGGCGCCGACACGGTCATGGACCTTTCCACTGGTCGGGATATACACACGACGCGAGAGTGGATTTTGCGTAACTCGCCGGTGCCCATCGGCACGGTACCCATCTATCAGGCCTTGGAAAAGGTGGATGGCGAGGCGGCGGAGCTGACCTGGGAGATTTACCGGGACACCATTATCGAACAGGCGGAACAAGGCGTAGACTACTTCACCATCCACGCTGGCGTACTGTTGCGTTACGTCCCCCTCACCGCCAATCGCATTACCGGAATCGTGTCCCGGGGCGGTTCCATAATGGCTGGCTGGTGCCTGGCCCACCATCAGGAAAACTTCCTGTACACCCACTTTGAAGAACTGTGCGAAATCATGCGGTCCTACGACGTTGCCTTCTCTCTGGGCGACGGGCTGCGCCCCGGGTGCATCGCCGATGCCAACGACGCTGCCCAATTCAGCGAACTGGAAACCCTGGGTGAGCTTACCAAATTCGCCTGGGAACATGACGTGCAGGTAATGATCGAAGGGCCGGGCCACGTGCCCTTGCACAAAATCAAGGAAAACGTGGACCGGCAGATTGAAGTGTGCCACGAAGCACCCTTCTATACCCTGGGCCCCCTGGCCATCGACATCGCCCCCGGGTACGACCACATTACCTCCGCCATCGGCGCGGCCACCATCGGGATGCACGGAACGGCCATGCTGTGCTACGTGACACCCAAGGAGCACCTGGGGTTGCCCAATCGAGACGACGTAAGAACCGGAGTCATCGCCTACAAGATTGCCGCCCACGCCGCCGACGTGGCCAAGGGACACCCCCGGGCCATTGACTGGGACAACGCCCTGTCCAAGGCCCGCTTCGAGTTCCGGTGGGAGGACCAGTTCAACCTGGCGCTGGACCCAGACACCGCCCGGGACTTCCACGACGAGACCCTGCCCGCCCAGGGGGCCAAGGTGGCCCACTTCTGCTCCATGTGCGGCCCCAAATTCTGCGCCATGAAAATTACCCAGGACGTGCGGGAGTACGCCAGGGCCCAGGGCCTGGAGCCAGGGAAGGCCATCGCGGTTGGGATGGAAGAAAAATCCCGAGAGTTTCGAGACGCTGGTGGTCGAATATACCAGGAGACCTAGCCCACGATGACTGCATCGTTGCCATAGCCGGCACGGCGGTAGCCAAGAGAATCCGAAGCCCTGATTTACCTCAACGAAATCAGGGCTTCCTTTGTCCCGGTTCTGGTGCGGCGTCTTCGGATGGCTGTTTCTCCTCCGCTGGTGAAGATTTTTCACCCGCACCGCACCCCCTTCCGCTGACCAGGGTGCGGCGGTCCAGGTTCCATTGCTCAGAGAAGTAAACGATCAGGTCCTTGATCAACGCCACCACTGGTGGTCCCAAGATGACCCCCCAGAGGCCCCATATCTGACTTCCCACGGTGATAATCAACAACACTACGACCGGGTGCAGATTGAGGCTTTGCCCCTGAATACGGGGCACCAGCAACATGTTTTCCAGTAACTGGACGCTCAAGTAGAGAAGTATTACCCATAACACCAGGTGGGGCGCCGTCGCCAGGGTTACCAGCACCCCGACGGTTCCGCCAATCCACGGGCCAATAAAGGGGATCAGCTCGGTGATGCCAGCTACAACACCCAGCAAGAACGGGAAGGGCACCCCCAGGAGGAGCAGCCCTATCGTCACCAGGGTACCTACTATCAGACCCAGGATCAGCTGTCCCCGAATGTATGCTCCCGCCGTCCGGTTGGCGATGTCCAGGATACTGCTGATATGGGGTTTCATGGCGGGCGGGAAAGGCCAAAGCAGTCCCGATTGAACGGTCTCGGAATCTTTAACCAGGTAGTAAATCAAGAGGGGGGCAATGGCGAACCCCAGGATGAGGCTGAAGGTTGTCAAAATTATTCCCACCGTCTGGGCCAGCGAATTCTGCACCGACCCCAGCACAACGGCCCAGGCGTTAGATGCGACCTCCGCCACATGCCCCCTTACCTCCTCCGGAATCCGATCAATGTAGGTGGCATTCCATCCCTCTATAGTCATGCGGGCTCTCTGGAAGACTTCGGGGAACTGCTGGATGAACTGGGAAGTCTGCTGCACAATGGGAGGCACGATAAGGAGCAACGCCCCGGCTATGGCCACCAATATCGTCAGAGATACCAGTACCACGGCCGTGGTGCGGGCCAGCCCGGGACGCCTCTGGTGCCAGGGAATAACCCGCTCGACTTGCTTCACCACCGGCAACAATGTATAGGCTGCAAATCCGCTGACTCCAAAGGCCAGTAAAAGGCTTCCTAGCGAGTACAGCATTATGAAGGCAGCTATTACCGTGGCCAGCACTGCCAGCAGCACGGTTCGGTGGTTAGTCATATATGCGCCCGCTGGGGTAAGATTGGAACTGAGGCACATTAGTTCAGGGCGTGCTCCACCCCAGACGCCTCGTCAATCACCAGGTACACCTCGCTCTCGCAGCCCCGCCCCTAGCATTTCGTGGTGATATAGCATGCCAAAGCCCCCGATTTCACGAGGGCTTTTCTTTTTGCCTGGCTCAACCCCGGTAGCATTTCAGTAGTTCTGTCGAATTCGCATTGCGTCCAGACCCGGATAGAGTAGTCGCCTTCCGCCGTGGCATCCGAGTTCTGGGCGGCCACGCCCATGCCGATGGCTGAGGCCACCCTGTGGTATGGCACTATCCAAGTAGATGGGGCCCCATGTAACCAGGGGTCCCCATCTCGACCCCAATTCTTAGGTGATCAGTTGCAACCGATTGTCAAATCGCCCTGCTTGACTGAGGAGATAGAAGCGCTT
>DASTLM010000140.1:0-1976 GCA_035714945.1 Dehalococcoidia bacterium
ACCTGCCACATGCCCAGCTCCATCCAGGAGCGGCCAAAGACCTGCTCGAAGGACAGCCGGGTCCAGTGGGCGATGCACTGGCGGTTGGCCCAGGCGAAGTTGGCGGCTGCCCGCATGGCAGCGAGATAGTCCCGGCCCTCCGGTGAGGAGATGGGCACCGCCGCCAGCTGGCGGTCGGGGAGTTCAATGCCGTAACGCCTGGCGCTGGGCTCAATAACCCGTAAATAATCGGTGCAGACCTGGTGGCCCAGGCCCCGGGACCCGCAATGAATGAGCACGGTAACCTGCCCCACGTCGTGAATGCCCATGGCCCGGGCGGCTTCTCTATCTAAAATCTGGTCTACCGACTGGACCTCCAGGAAGTGGTTCCCGGAACCCAGCGTGCCCAACTGAGGACCGCCCCGGGTCTTGGGGCGTTCACCCACGGCTTCCGGGTCGGCGCCGGCGATGCGACCGCCCTCTTCGGTAACTTCCAGGTCATCCGGGTCGCCCAAGCCATGACCAATGGCCCAACTGGCGCCCTGGAGCAGCACCTGGTTAATCTCTCCGGTGCTGAGGCGTAACCGACCTCCCGCGCCCAGTCCGGTGTGAATGTCCCGAAACAGGGTGGCCATCAGGTCTCGGAGATGGGGGCGCACCATGGCCTCGGTGAGGTCAGTGCGAAGCAGACGGACGCCACAGTTGATGTCGAAGCCGACGCCCCCGGGAGAAATCACGCCCTCTCCATCGACCAACGTGGCCGCGACACCTCCGATGGGGAACCCGTATCCCCAGTGAATATCGGGCATAGCCAGGGATTGGCCCACGATGCCGGGCAGAAAGGCCACGTTGGCCACCTGCTCCAGGCAGGGGTCCTGGATAATGGACTGGAGCAATGCCTTATCGGCAAAGACGACGCCCGGGACCCTCATGCCAGCTTTATAGGTTGGCGGGATTTCCCAGCGGTTGTCACCCAGATCCCGGAGTATCTCGGTCCAGTCCATGTCTCAACCCCTTCAGGGGCAAACCCCTGATTGGCCCCACAGCGGGTACATTGGTTTGCCCCTACACATCCAGGATCACCTGAATCCGCCATTGACCATTATGGGACAGCTGCAACTCATGGTAGGTGGCAGCCTTCACCGAGGTCAGGATCTGGTGCCGTTGCAGATCAACATACTCCCCCCAGCACTGGGCGTGCAACCCGGTGCTGGTGTCGTCCACTGTGACCTTAAACTCCCGGGGCAAAAAACCTTTGGCCTCATAGCGGTAAAGCAACTCATTCAGCCAGTCCACCGCCAGGGCTTCCTGGTCCGATGAAATCAGCGAAACTTCCAGACACTCCTTCAGTACTACACTGTCCAGGTTGGCGATTACGCTGAACATGCCTTTGGCCAGCCAGGCCAGGGCTTCTTCCAGGCTGGCGCCGGTGGCCACAATGCCTACGTCGGCGGTGTGTTCCAGTAATGCGAAAGTCCCTGCCATAAAACGTGTAGCTGGGGACTGTCTGCTTTTGCCTACGGGTCTGGCATAAAAGCTGACAGGTGAAAGCTACAAACTCCCTTTAAATTGAGTTCCGAATGTGCTAGGCTGCGTGGGCACCTTAACTCTCGAATAGATCGCCGGTTGTGGAGCCGAGTCCTGCTCGACGTAAAATCTTGCTGGCAATGCCTACGGGTCTGGCATAAACGAGGTGCCGCCCGCCGAATGCTTTGAGCTAACGCTCTTCGGTGATAGGGTGAAAAACCTCACGGCTCGGACGGAGCCTTCAGGAGCTAACGTAGATGGTTGCATCATGCGTTTCCTGAGAAGCCGCCGGCTTTAGCTGGCGGAGTCGTCACTGGAGTAAGTGTTGTCCCAGGCATCCAACATCATCCTGGTGGGATTCATGGCCACCGGCAAAAGCCGCGTGGGCCAGATACTGTCAGAAGAGACCGGCTGGCCCCTGGTGGACTCCGACGATGAAATTGTCCGGCGAACGGGCAGGTCCATTCGGC
>DASTLM010000141.1:0-7925 GCA_035714945.1 Dehalococcoidia bacterium
CGGCCCTGGCGTGGGGCATTATGTTTGAGACACCATCCCAGGTCCAGTACCCTTTTCTCCAGCAAATACGACGAAATACATCGTGGTGAACCCCCGGTTGTCGCCGATTGCCCCTGCCGACAGTTCATGTTGACCGGTAAATGCCATCAGGGTAAGATTTAACCAGCAATGCTTCAAAAGACGACCGGCAACGACTCCAGGCGGCAGGGCCGCTTTTTTTATGGCTGGTGGATTGTCGGCGTCGCCTCAATATTGGGGATGTTCGGTAACGGCGCTATTTCCAGCGGCTTCCCTCGCTTCTTTGTTCCCATTCGCCAGGACCTGGGAATCAGTTCTGCCCAGATGTCCCTGGTCTTCAGCCTGGCGCGGGCGGAGGGCGGCTTTGGCGGGCCACTGGTGGGCTGGCTGGTGGACCGGTTCGGCGCACGGCCCATGGTCTTATTCGGCGGACTTATGGCTGGCATTGGCCTGATGCTGCTTTCCCGGGCAGACACTTATTGGGAGTTTGTCTTTCTGTTCGCCGGGGTGGTATCGCTGGGCAAGACTGCCTCTCTGGGACAGACCCTGATGGCGGCGGTGAATCAGTGGTTCATCCGGCGCCGGGCTTTGGCCCTGTCGACCTTGATGACGGCCTTCGCCGCGGGTGGGGCATTTGTCGTGTTGCTGCTGGACCTGGGTATAACTCATCTGGGCTGGCGGGATACCGTGTTTTTCACCGGGGTGTTCATCGCTCTGCTCACCCTGCTGGCGTCCCCGGTCCTGCGGAGCAGGCCCGAGGATATGGGGCTCAGGCCCGATGGCGATGTTCCCCTGGCGCGGACTGGAACCGGAGCCGGCAGCCAGATACCGGACGAAAGGGATTTCACGGTGCGGCAAGCCATGCGAACCCCGACGTTCTGGCTGTTGCTGGGGGGGATAATTACCCGGGTTACCGCCTCCAACGCCATTATCATCCACATATTCCCAATATTGGATTTGAAGGGACTGGACGCCAGCACGGCGACGTTGTTCGTTTCGGCGATGTTTTTTATGGCGATACCCTTGCGGTTCTTGTTGGGAGTGGCCGGGGGACGCTTCGCTCCCCGCAAGATGCTCTTCTGGGGGATGAACCTGGGCGCCGTTGGATTGTTCGCCCTGTGGGGCATGCCCGGAATACCGGGTGTGGTTGTATTCGTCGTGGGACTGGCAGTGGTGGAGGGCATAGCCTCGGTCAACTGGTTGATGGTGGGAGACTACTTTGGCCGCAGCCGTTTCGGCAGTCTGATGGGCGCAATGAGCGTATTTCACAATATCGGGCTATTTGGCGCACCTATTTTCGCCGGGTGGGTGGTGGACACCACCGGCAGCTACGAGTTGGTGCTGTTGACCTTCGCCCCGATGTTCGTCGCCAGTGCCTGTTTCTTTGCGCTGGCCCGCCGCCCGGTCCTGCCCGTCTTGCCGGGGGGATACCAGGTTCCGGTAGAGGCCGCCAGCGACTAGACCGCCCTCCTGGGGCTACTGCCGGAAGGGACACTTCAGCGCCATTTCCAGGAACCATGCCACCGGAACCATGCCACCGGAACCATGCCACCGGAACCATGCCACCGGAACCATGCCAGCAGAATTTCTGCCTATGTTGGGTTTACCCAGGTGGGCCCGGCGTACTCTGCGGTGAGGGATGAAACGCCATTGCGCTGCCCGTCTGGACAATAGCTGACAGCCCATGCTGCTGATGTTATAATTCCAGCCGGAAGGAGGTGGCCATTTGCAAGCTATTGATTTTATCGCCCCAAAGACTCTCGGTGAGGCCGTGTCGGCGATGGCCTCCAATGGTGACCGGGCCAGAGCGCTGGCCGGCGGCACTGATCTGCTGGTTCAGCTCCGCGGCGGACGCCGCCACGCTGATCTGGTGGTGGACGTCAAAGACATCCCCGAGCTGAACCAGATCAAATACAGCCCTCAGAGTGGTCTAACCATCGGCGCCGCAGCACCATGTTATCGGATATACCAGAACCAGGCCGTAGTCTCGGCCTACCCGTGCTTGATCGACTCGGCGTCACTGATCGGCAGCATTCAGATTCAGGGCCGGGCTAGCCTGGGAGGGAACCTGTGCAATTCCGCCCCCAGCGCCGATGCGATTCCCTCGATTATCGTGCTGGGCGGAGTGGCGACCATCATCAGTTCCAAAGGCACTCGGGAAGTGCCGGTGTCGGAATTCTGTACCGGACCCGGACGGAACGTATTGGAACCCGGTGAGATTCTGGTATCGATTCGCCTGCCGGCTCCGCAGGCCCATTCTGGAGCTAATTACCTTCGTTTCATCCCCCGCAACGAGATGGATATCGCGGTGGCCGGCGTTGGAACTTCGGTGGTCCTGGACGCGTCGGGCCAGAACTTTGTATCGGCCCGGATTTCTCTGGCTTCAGTGGCCCCAACACCGGTGTTTGCCCGGGAGGCTGGCGACAGTCTGGCGGGCAAGCCAGTATCCGAGGAATCAATCGAAGAAGCAGCCCAGAAGGCGATGGCGGCCGCCAGGCCCATCAGTGATATGCGCGGCACGATACGCCAGCGGAACCATCTGGTTGGCGTGCTGACCCGCCGCACGTTGAACAACGCGATCAAACGAGCTAGGGGGGAGTAATAATGCCCGGATTAGTCCACGTATCAACCACGATTAACGGCAACCCGTCCGACTTTCTGTGTGAACCTCGCCAGAGCTTGTTGGAATGCCTGCGGGACGTACTTGGCATGACCGGCACCAAGGAAGGTTGCAACGACGGTAACTGCGGTGCCTGCACCGTGGTGTTCGATGGCAGAATCGTCACTTGCTGCCTGGTGTTGGGAGTAGAGGCCCAGGGCCGAGAAATTACCACCATCGAGGGAGTTGCCTCCCCTGAGGGCCTCCACCCGGTGCAGCAGGCATTCCTGGAAAATGCCGCCCTACAGTGCGGAATCTGCACCCCGGGGTTCATTGTAGCGTCCAAGGCGTTGCTGGAGGCGGAACCCAACGCCGATGAAGGCCGAATTCGTCACTGGCTGGCGGGGAACCTGTGCCGCTGCACCGGATACGACAAGATCGTCCGGGCGGTGATGGATGCAGAAGAAAAGATGAAAGCCTGAGACCGGCTGAAGGGGAAGTAGCAGGAATAGTAATTCCTCGCAATCGGGGCACGGGTTACGGCAATCTAGTCGGGGCGGATTTAAAACTCGCCCCTATTTTAGTTGATGATGGCCGCGTATTTGGTATCATTACTTCAAGAAATTTGTGATCTGACTCAAGAAGGAGCCCAGGCAATGGTAACGGTATTCGTGCCCACCATGCTCCAGCCGCTGACCGGTGGCGTTAAACAGGTGGACATCGAAGCCCGCAACGTGCGCCAACTGGTCGACCAGCTGGACCAGCTTTATCCGGGCCTGAAGGATCGTCTGGTTGAGGAGGGCCAGATCAGAAGGAATCTGGCAGTCGCCATCGACGGCGAAATCGCCCGCTTGGGCTTGATGGAACGGCTCAAGGAGAACTGCGAAGTGCATTTTGTGCCGGCGATTGTGGGTGGCAATTCATCCCAGGTCAGATAGAGTGCAGCTTTTGGAACTGCATTGACTGCCCCAAACCTGGCATTTACAATGTCCTGGTCGAGCCTGGAGGCTATCCTTACCGGTCCGGAGAATCAATACTGGCCGGAGCGGCGCTAGTTAATGGCGAGAGACGGTCACCACAATAACCGGAAAACCGCTGGGAAGGGCAAGCTCCCCCGCCTTGAGGAACCGGTGTCAGCCGGCGGCGTGGTGTACCGCGAAGTCAACGGTAGAATCGAGACCGTTTTATGCGGCCGGGACAATCCAGTCCGCTGGAGTCTGGCCAAGGGCACTCCAGACCCGGGCGAGACCATGGAGCAGACGGCGCTCCGTGAAGTCAGGGAAGAGACCGGCCTGGAAGTGGAGATCGAAGAACCCATCCGAAGCATCGATTACTGGTTCGCCGACTGGGAGAGCGATGTACGCTACCACAAGACCGTACACTTCTATTTGATGAACTTCGTTGGCGGCGACACGGATCAGCATGACCCGGAGTTCGACGTGGTGCGATGGTTCGCTTCGGACGAGGCGCTGGAGACCCTGGCGTACGCCAATGAGGCCGACGTCTTGCGTGAGGCGTTGGAGTTGATTTCTCAACGCAAACGAGGTGGCTAGATGGTGGAGTTGCAGGGCGTTCGGGTGCTCTTGCGGGACAAGCGGTTGGCAGATGCCGAGTTGGACTACATCTGGCGCAGCGACCCCGAACTGGCAAAGTTGGACGCCGCTTATCCCCTCACCATGAACTACGACCGCTACCTGAAGATATTTCAGGACCAGTTGCGCTATCCAACCCCTGGCTCACACCATTTCGCCATCGAAGTGGCCGCCGGGAAATTCATCGGCAACTGCATGTACTATGACCTGGACAGCGTTAATCGGGAAGCCGAATTGGGCATCGTCATCGGCGACCGGACCTACTGGAGTGGTGCCTACGGCTACGATGCAGTGGTTACCCTCCTCGAATTCATGTTCTCCCAGCGGAACCTGAAGCGGGTCTACCTGCATACCCTCAAGTGGAACCAGCGCGCGCAGAAGTGCTTCGCCAGGTGTGGGTTCTGTCCGGTGCGGGAGGTGCGGCGCATGGGCCAGGACTTCCTGCTGATGGAAGTCCTGCGTGACGACTGGCTGGAAAGAGCTGAGGAGCGCTTGTCCAGCCGCTGGGGCTATTTGTGGGAGAAGGGCGGGGAGCGGGTTTGCGATAATGAACCGCCAGTGCTCCGGCAGGGCCAATCGGCCAGCGATGACTGACGCAGGCCCCCGAGCTACTGCCGGGTTTTACTGCTAGCCGAGGCGATTGCCTCGGCTAATTTCAAGTCGCCGGTATAGAGGGCCCGACCCAATATGGCCGCCTCCACTCCAATCCCGGTCAGGCGTTCGATGTGCTTCAGCGACGCAATGCCGCCGGAGGCTTGAACTTTCATACCGGTATTTTGCACCAGGATGGCGTTGCCGGAGAAATCCGGCCCGGCCAGGGTGCCATCCCGGGAGATGTCGGTGTACAGCAGTCGCACCACGCCGATGGCGGCCATGTCCTTGGCCAGGTGCAGTGCGCTCACCGAGGTGTTTTTGGTCCAGCCCTTGATGGCTATCTGACCATTCCGGGCGTCCAGGGCAACTACCACCCGTTGGTGGTCGTATCGCTCACACAGTTCTTGCACCAGCGCTGGCTGCTCCACCGCCGCAGTGCCAATGACCACCCGGTCGACACCCGCCGACAGCAATGTCTCGGCGGTGGAAAAAGCCCTGATGCCCCCGCCAACTTGAACCGGGATGGTCAACCGGCTGGCGATGGCGCAGATCAAATCCAGATTGGCCGGGGACCCGTCAGCGGCGCCGTCCAGGTCCACCAGGTGCAGCCGGGGCGCGCCCTGTTCTTCCCAGGCGACCGCCACCGCCAGCGGTTCGTCGGAGTAGACGGTCTCCTGCTGGTAGTCACCCTGGTACAGGCGCACGCAACGCCCGGCCTTGAGGTCTATTGACGGGATTACTTCCATGAACTACCTGTGCCTTCGAACTACCTGTGCCTGCCTGCCAGGGCGACAAAGTTGCGGTAAATCCGAAGGCCGACCGCACCGCTCTTTTCCGGGTGGAACTGGGTGGCCACCAGGTTGCCCCGAGCGTAGACGCTGCAGAAGGGGATGCTATAGCTGGTGACTCCGGCCACCGATCCCTGATCGTCGGGATCGGCGTAGTAACTATGCACGAAGTAGAAGTAACTGCCCTGGGGAATCCCCATCAGGACGGGGTGGTCTTTCGTGAATTCCACGTTGTTCCAGCCCATGTGGGGTACCTTGAAAATTGGGGGCAGTTTTCTGACCGTGCCGGGAATGATGCCGAGACAGGGCGCATCGCCCTCTTCGGTATGGTCCAGCAACAACTGCAGGCCCAGGCATACCCCCAGGAAGGGTTTGCCCGATGCCACGTACTGTCGTAGTGGTTCCACCAGTCCGCGTTGTCGCAGGGCCTCCATTGCCGCTGGGCCGGAGCCGACGCCGGGCAGGATCACCGCATCCGCGCAACCTATTTCGTCAGGATCGCTGGTGACGCAAGGAGATACTCCGTTGGCCTCCAGCGCCCTGGCGACGCTGCGCAGGTTCCCTGACCTGTAGTCGATGACGACGATTTTGATGGCGTCTCTGGTCCCCATTCATCGCCTAGCTGCGATCTCCGGTTGCCCGCTCAATGGGCAGTTCCCGGTCCTGGTAGCGGGCCAAAACGAATAGCAAATCGCCCAGACGGTTTAGATAGGTCAGGATCAGCCCGTTGGTCAACTGTCCTGCTTCCGCCAGGGCAACCACCCGTCGCTCGGCGGTGCGGATGATGGTGCGCCCCATATCGATGGCCGAGGAAGCCGGAGAGCCGCCGGGAAGGACGAATACCTGAGGCATCACGAACTCTTCTTCCAGCGAATCAATGGTCGTTTCCAGATGGTCCACCATCTCCTGAGTCACCGGCTTGAAATGCTGGTGGAACAGTTCGTACTTGCCCGGGTCGGTGGCCAGTTCCGCGGCGATGGTAAAAAGCTCCCGCTGCAGGTTCCGCAAGATGTCCTTCACTTTCTGGTCATCGGACAGCGAGCGGCCCAGCCCCATGGCGGATACGGCCTCGTCGGTGATGCCATAGGCCTCGGTATGGACGTTGTTCTTGGAGACCCTACCGCCGTAGAGCAGGCTGGTCTCACCCTTGTCGCCATACTTGGTGTAGACCTTTTTCCGGTGGGGAGACGATGAAGCAGTCAATGGGAGTACCTCGCGGCGAACTTCTATCCATCAGGGATGGTCCCAGGACACGGTATCAATCAACGGTGGGCTGATGGCCTGTGGACTGATGGCCTAGAGAGTCCAATTGTAGCATGGGTGCACCGGGCAGGCTATACTTGGGGGCATCCAGAATCGAGGTGCCAAGCTATGCCGAGGGAAATCCGTGCCATTGGCGTTGCCGGCATGCCCGAAGTCCAGGCCGGCGATGATCTGGTCTCCCAGATATTGGCCGCCGCCCGGTTACAGGGCACGCCAATTGAGCCTGGGGACATTCTGGTGGTCACCCAGAAGATAGTGTCCAAAGCCGAGGGACGGGTGGTGCGGATTGACAGTGTGGAGGCATCGCCGCTGGCGGTGGCCATATCCCGGGGCCACCGGCGAGACCCCCGCCACACTGAACTGATTTTGAGAGAGAGCCGGCGCATCGTGCGGATGGACCGGGGGGTCATCATCAGCGAGACCTACCACGGCTTCACCTGCGCCAACGCCGGAATTGACGCCTCCAACATCCCGGGTGACGGTAAGGTGGCCCTGCTGCCGGTGGACTCGGACGCATCCGCCCGGCGAATTCGTCAGTCCATCAGAGACCGGCTGGGCGTGGACGTGGCGGTAATCATCTCCGATACATTCGGCCGGCCCTGGCGCAACGGCGCAACGGACGTGGCCATTGGTGTGGCCGGCATGAACCCGATGCTCAGCTATGTGGGGCAGGAAGACCGCCACGGCAATATGATGTATACCACGGTAATCTGCGTGGCCGATGAGCTGGCGGCCACCGCGGAGCTGGTCGCCGGCAAGGTTCTGGGGGTGCCGGTGACGATAATCAAGGGCTATCCCTACCAGGCAATGGAAGATGCCAGCCATGAGGCCATGCTGCGCGACCCGGACAAAGACCTGTTCCGCTAGCAGGTTTATGAAAAACCCTTTTCGACCATCCCCCTGCCCCCTTCCTGACCAGGAAGGGGGTACAAATTGTATCTGGGGGACACCCCCAGACCCCTGCCAAAGGGACTTCGCCCCTCTGGACTCCCCTTTTTCAGCACCCTGATCGAAGCCCGATGATAAAGGTTCAACCGTTGGGCCGTGCTCATGTTCTTGTTTGCCGGGCAA
>DASTLM010000142.1:0-3074 GCA_035714945.1 Dehalococcoidia bacterium
AGCGACGAAATGGGTCGGGTCCGTGTGGTTCAGGATTATTCCCGGCCGGTAGAAGGGATCGGCGTAAAACAGAATGGTCACGTTGAAGGCGCAGCTTCCGTAGAGGTTCCCAATTCCCAGGTCAGCCGCGCCAATGCGGGCGGCGGCGATGGTAGCAGTGGCCTCGGGCATGGTGGTAACCAGCGACGCCAGCAGAATTCCCAGGGTGCTGGAAGCCACGCCAGTAATCCCGGCGATCTGGTCAACACTGTAGGCCAGGAAGTAACCGGCAATAATTACGCCAACGGATACCAGACCGAACATTACCCAGGCCCGGGTCAAGGTCATGCCCGCCGGTTCGTCGGAAGTGTCCCCCTGTTGGGGCCGCCTGGCATAGACAATCCGCATACCCACCACAAATACCACCAGTAGTATTGTCGACGACAGGCCCAGGTTCCACAATGAAATATCTGGCTTGAACCAGGCAAATACCACCGCCAGCAGCGTCATGATAACCGCCAGGACAATCAAGTAACCCTGCTCCGGCGCCACCTTTTGCAGGAACCTCTTTCCCCCAAAAATCAGGGCGACCACGGCGAAGGTGAGCATGTTAATCATGTTCGCGCCCAGGACGTTGCCCAGGGCCAGCTCCGGGTTGGGCGGGTCGAGGCGCACCGCCGAAATGTTGGTCGACAGTTCCGGCAGCGATGTGGCCATTGCCACCAGAATGCTGCCCACGAACAGCCGTCCCCACCCGGTGAGGGTGGCCAGGGCATCGCCATACCTGGCCAGTTGAGCGCCAAAGTAGATTACGGTTCCCGCGCTGGCCAGGAAGATACCCGTTGCTACGGCCAGATCAAGGCCCATCTGAAAACTCCTCATGACTGTTTTCCGCCGGCAGAACCCCCAGCAGGCGGTAGCCCCTGGCCAAACCGGCTCTGGTTAAAACGGTGAATAACTGGAAAGGGGACCCGAAGAGCCTAAGCCAGGGCATCGACTATGCGCTGGCCCATCTCGGTGGTGGTGACTTTTTGGGTGCCGTCGGTAAAGATATCCGGAGTCCGGTACCCCTGGTCCAGGGCAACCTCTACCGCCCGCTCGATGCTGGCGGCCTCCTCGGTCAGCCCCAGGGAGTACCGCAGCATCAAAGCGACACTGAGAATTGATCCAACCGGATTGGCAATGCCCTTCCCGGCGATGTCCGGGGCGGTGCCGTGAATCGGTTCGTAGAAGCCCCGGGTCCGCCGACCGGCCACCGGCACGTCCGACAAGCTGGCCGAGGGCAGCAGGCCCATCGACGCCGCCAGCACCGCGGCCTCGTCGGTAAGAATGTCTCCGAAGGTGTTTTCGGCGACGATGACGTCGAAACTGCTGGGGCGTTGCACCAACCGCATGGCACAAGCGTCCACCAGAACGTGCTCCAGTACCACGTCGGGGTATTCCTGGGCCAAACGGGTGGCTACCTGCCGCCACAGGCGGGAACATTCCAGGACATTGGCCTTGTCCACCGAAGTCAACCTCTGGCGCCGCCCCTGGGCCAACGCAAACCCGACCCGCAGCACCCGCTCGATTTCGGCTTCGGTGTAAAACATGGTATCGATGCCGATCCAACCCTGGGGAGTCTGCCGGCGCTCCTTGGGTTGGCCATAGTACAGGCCGCCGGTCAACTCGCGTACCACCACCATGTCCACACCGGTCAAAACATAGGGCTTGAGCACGCTGGAGTCCATCAGCTTGGGATAGACCTTCACCGGACGAATATTGGCGAAAACTCCCAGTTGAGCTCGCAGTTGCAGCAGTCCGTCCTCGGGACGCGTCGGTGCGGATGGGTCGTCCCATTTGGGCCCGCCCACGGCGCCGAAGAGTACGGCGTCGGCGGCCCCGGCCAGCTCGCGTACCTCGTCTTGTAGCGGCGTGCCGTGTTTATCGATGGAGATGCCGCCAACGTCGCCGTAATGCAGGCTGAATCGATGACCAAAGACGCCGCCCAGGGCATCCAGCACTTTGACCCCTTCAGCCGTAACCTCGGGGCCGATGCCGTCGCCACCCAGCACCGCAATGTTAAATTCCATTCAAATCCTCGCAAATCCCCCGGTGGAAAACCGGAAATCAGTATACCTTGAGGTCTATTGGCTGGCAAACTCCGGACCGGTTAAACCGGAGTAATGTCGAGGCCGGATCAACCGATTCGTGTTAGACTCAGTGCATAAAGCACATTTCGGAGGAAAAGACATATGCAAGGCCAAGCTACGCTGGTTGATCGCTTCAACTCATGGTTGCAGAGCAACAGATTCAACTTGCCAAGTTGCCCAATATCACATCAAGAAAATTGGTCGGTGGCTGAGCACGTGGTGGAGTTTCACCAGTACCAGGGGGGATTTTCATCGGTAGGTTCGGTATACCCAGCAGTTATGATAATTTGCGAAGATTGTGGCTACACTATGTTTATTAACGCCGCAATAGCTGGTCTGGTATAGAGGGAAAAGGGCCATGACTTCAGCGAGCGAAGGCTATTCGCCGGTATCCATTGCCAACGAGACTCGTATCTCAAGACCGGAAAACCTGGAAAGTTTTCCGGTAAGTTGGTCTGACTGGGATTTCGTGAGAAGCCGCATTGAGCGTTGCCAGGTCCGGATAGACGTCTGGGGCTATTTGACTTCTTTCTTTTTCAGCACTGTGATCTTTGCTTTAAGTGCCGCATTAATCTCTAACATTAACTCCGCTTCCGAGACGCTCCGCGTATTCTACTATACAATATCGGTATCAGCATCGATTCTCACACTACTATGTTTGTACGCTCGGTTGAATCTAGGTCACGCACAACATCAGCGAATTCAAAGTGTACTGGAAGACATGTACCAAATAGAGCACAGATACGAGAGGCCATCCAGTTAAATCCATAATCCTTGATTGAGGTTATTCAACAACGGTTAATCTGGTCAATCTCAGCTTACCCGGATCGAGCATTCAGGACACCGTGGTAACAGCCGGCTTTATCGATCAGTTAAGGGCCATCGTCGGGGATGAGGACGTCATCTCTCACCCGGAAGACCTGCTGGTCTACGAATATGACGGCTCCATCGACCGCTCGATGC
>DASTLM010000143.1:0-4307 GCA_035714945.1 Dehalococcoidia bacterium
CTTTTCTGGTGGCTGGTTATCGACCCCATGCCCCACCGTTCCCGGTTGCATTACGGACTGAGGATCCTCTACCTGGGCCTGATCGTAATACCCAACACGCTGTTGGGAGCGGGCATTGTCTTCAACGGGAATTTGCTTTACGAGTCCTACTACGACTTCCCCCAGCCGCTGAGCATGGCCCAGTTGACCGACCAGCAAATTGGGGGCTTGCTGTTGTGGGTGATTGGCGACATGATGAGCATTCTGGCCGCTGGAGTGGTGATGATCATGTGGTACAAGCAGGAACAGGCCCGGGAGGAATCCTGGGGCACCTCCCCGGACTAGCGCCAAACATCAGCGGACTTGCTTACTCGCCAGCTTGACCTGAATTACCTGACAATCGTAGGATAAAGCAATTGCAGGACAGACCAATCGCAGGATAAAAAGGCGCTTTCTCAGGCAGATGGCACCGGAGGAACCAGTTGGACCGTCATAAAGGTCGTCCAGAGCCAAAGTTCGACTGGTTTATACCCATTGACGGCGATGGCCGTCGGGCCGGCACCGTCGCCGCGGAACGACCGCCCACCTTCGACTATTTGCGAAAAGTCGTACAGACCGCCGAAGACCTGGGGTTCTACTCCCTGCTAATTCCGACCCGCTTCGCCAACGGACTTTTCTCTGAAGAAGCGCCGCTGGCGGAAACCTGGACCACCGCCACCGCCCTGGCGGCGGTCACCCGACGGATCAGGTTTCTGGTGGCGGTGCGGCCCGGATTCATTTCCCTGGGGCTTTTCGCTCAAATGGCGGCTGCGTTTGACCAGATATCCGGTGGCCGGTTGGACCTTAACATTGTGCCGGGCGGGATCCAGAACGACCTGGAGCGACTGGGAGAAGTCAGCGACCAGGCGACGCGCTACGAACGGGCTGCAGAGTTTATTGAGGCCTGCCGGACTCTCTGGAAGGAGACCGGCCCGGTCACTTACCAGGGTCAGTTCTACCACCTGGACGGCGCATACTGCGCCCCCTCACCGCAGAACGGCGGCCCCAAATTTTACCTGGGGGGAGTCTCAGAACGGGCGATGAGGCTGTCGGCCCGTCAAGCCGACGTCCATCTGGGCTGGATCGAACCAATTGACGAAACCGCCCGGCGTTTGGACGCTTTGAAGGAGCACTTCCAGACCAGCGGGCGCCAGCCCGTGTTTGGCATTCGCTCCCATCTGGTGATTCGGGATACTGAGGATGAAGCCTGGCACGCCGCCAATGAATTGATTGCCCATGCCGACCCCCGGGTAAAGGCCCAGCGCCAGGCAGCAGTCCAGGGCACCACCATGGTCGGCGTTCGGGCCCAGGCCAGAAATGCCCCCGACCACCGGCTGGGGCCACACCTCTGGAACGGCCTATCCGAGGTGCGGGTCAATTGCGGCAGCGCCCTGGTGGGTACACCGGAGCAGGTATCCGATGAACTGCTGGCTTACTGGAAACTGGGCCTGGACGAGTTCATTCTGTCCGGATTTCCCCACGTCGAAGAGTGCCAGCGCACGGCCGCGCAGATGTTGCCGTTGCTCCGGCAGAAAATAGCCGCAGTTAAACCATCATTCTGACGCAGAGAATTAAAAGGGCCCGAGTCGACCTTCGGCGACCTCCGATTGTAGTTGCCTCTGCCGGGGCCATGTGATAAATTAGCTACCTATAGCGAAGAGACCCCTAGCGGAGAGACCCCAGACCAGAGTATCCAGGCCCAAATCCAAGGAGAATTGAATGGCTTTTGTAACACCTCGAGACGGCGAAGGTCCGGAGAGTCTGGTAAACCGTTTCCGAGCTTCGGTGCAGCATGCCGGCATCCTGCGAGAGCTGAAGGACCGTCGGTTTTTCCGCACCAAGGCGCAGAAAGACCGTCTCGCGGCCCAGCGCGCCGCCCGCCGCCGGCGGCGTCAACGCCGTTAGGCTAGACCTGCCCTCTTTTCCCTCCCTGGCCCGCTTCCGATTGTTACTGTCGTTACTGGCGCTCTATTCGACTTCGGCGTTCCGTCCCGTCACCGACGGATGGTCCAGGCATTTGCACCGCATCCGGTTGGCGACATTGATCACATTTTACCTGTTTCCAGATTTTACCTGTTTCCGGGCGGACCAGCAGACCATCCTGGTTAGATCGTTGCGGGCAGGTTGTCGCGAAGGTTGTCGCGAAGGTTGTATTGAAGGGCGTGACCACCCTAAAATAGAAGGGCACCGGAACCAGGCAAAACTGAGAGCCACCAGAACCGCATGACCGTCTTATCCGCTTCGAAACTCGCCCTGACCTTTGCCGACGTGGAGATTTTTTCCGGTATCAACCTGGAGATTCCCGAAAATGCCCGCATCGGCCTGGTGGGGCCCAACGGCGCTGGAAAGACCTCGCTGCTCAAGATCATCGTTGGCGAGCTGGAGCCGGACTCGGGGGCGGTACACCGCGCCAGAGACGTTCGCATCGGCTACGTTCCCCAGGCGATAACTCACGCCGTAGATGGCACTCTCCGCGACGAAATAATGACCGCCTTTGACTGGCTGCGGCGCATGGAGGACGATCTCGCCTCCAGCGCCCTGGCCCTATCGGAATCAATTCCAGAGGAAAGCAAGCGGGCTGAGGAGACCTATTCTTCGTTACTGGACCAGTTCGAAGCTTCGGGGGGATACCATTATCTCAGCCAATTGGAACCGGTGGCCGCCGGAGTTGGGCTATCCCAGGAAGCTTTAGACTCCCCGGCGGCTTCAGCCAGCGGCGGTGAGCGCACCCGCGCCGCCCTGGCCAAGGCCCTGCTCTCCAACCCCGACTTGCTGGTCCTGGACGAACCCACCAACTATCTGGACCTGAAGGGTATAACCTGGCTGGAAAGAATGTTGAGCCACTATCCAAAGACATTCTTGTTAGTGTCCCATGACCGCTTTTTTCTGGACCGCGTGGTTAACCAGATCTGGGAAATGGACCACGAACGGCTCCAGAGCTTTGTCGGGAACTACAGCAAATACCGTACTCAAAAGGGCGAGCAAACCCTGTGGCAACGCCGCAGATACCAGCGCCAGCAAGAATTTATCGCCAGGGAAGAAGATTTCATCCGCCGGTACGGCGCCGGACAGCGGGCGCGGGAGGCGAAGGGACGGGAGAAAAGGCTTGATCGGTTGGAACGGTTTGAGGCTCCCCAGGAGTCCACTACTGTCGGCCTGTCCGCCCTGGCCGCCAGTCGCACCGGACAGGTGGTTTTGCGCACCGAAAAGTTGACCCTGGGCTTCAACGAGAACGGGACCGTCAGGACGTTGTTCTCAATGCCGGACATCAAGCTGGAAAGAGGCTCCCGGACCGCCCTCATCGGCGACAATGGTGCGGGCAAAACCACCCTGATCAAGACGCTGCTGGGATTGACACCAGCCGTCACCGGGGCGGTGCATCTTGGCCAAAAAGTGAACGCCGGGTACTTCCGGCAAGAACAGGACTTTATCCCGGAAGAGTACAGCGTTTTCGAAGCATTATTGGACGCCAGGGACATACCGCTGGACCAGGTGAGGCCCTACCTGGCCCGGTTTCTGTTTCGCGGTGATGACGTATTCCAGTCGGTCGGGTCCCTCAGCGGCGGCGAGCGCAGCCGGCTATCATTAGCGCGGCTTCTGATCACCCAGCCCAACTTGCTGGTCCTGGACGAGCCGACCACCCACCTGGACATCGCCACCCGCGAGGCCCTGGAGAAGGTGCTGACGGAGTATGACGGCACCCTGCTCCTGGTGTCCCACGACCGCCATCTGGTGTCTCTGATGGCCCAGCAGCTGTGGATTGTCGGTGACGGCGGTCTTCAGGTCTTCCCCGGGACATTCAGTGATTGGGAGCAAAAAAAACAACAGGATGAAGCTGGGCCGCCGCCAAAGCCGGTTAAAGAGAGACCGCCGCGCCATCCCAGCAATTCTACGCTGGCCAGGAAGAAATCTCCCAATCCCAGGGCGCCAGACCTATCCCAGGTCATCGCCGACCTGGAAGAAAGACTGGGGGATCTGGAACGCCAACTGGAGGTTGCGTCAGAGAGCCAGGACGTGGATGCCGTCACCCGTTTGGGTGAGGAACACAACGCCACCCGTCTTGAACTGGAGCAAAAGTGGTTGGACTGGACCGGATAGGATCCGCTGGAGTCCGGGACCAAACCTGACCAATTGCTGGACTGAGGTTGGATCCGGCGGCTCAAGGGGAGGTGGCTGTAACCGACGCCCCGCCGGTCTGGCTGGTCCACTAAAGGGAGCGTTAAACACCTGATGAAGGTCTACGTAGCATCATCCTGGCGCAACGAAAGGCAACCTGAAGTAGTCCAGGC
>DASTLM010000144.1:0-9601 GCA_035714945.1 Dehalococcoidia bacterium
ATTTCCCTCTCCCACAAGGGGCGAGGCGAAGCCCCCTAAGTCGTGCTGAAAGGGAGAGTATAACACATCTGAGGCCCCTTACGGCAGCATTTCCGGCGCAAAATCCGGCCCCGGCTGAGCACGGCGCCGCGCCATATCCGACGCTCAAAATCTGCCATAAGTCGGCCCCGGTGTCTGACCTCACCGGGGCCTTGCTTTATTGGGTTTCTTGCTCTCTCGCCGACTAACATAGTCTACCACAGGAGGCCAAGCACATCCACCCCAGCACCCAGAAGTAGCCCAGGAACATCAGATGGTAAACTCGCCGCCGCAAAAATCGCAGGTGTAAGTGTAGAAGTGCATCGGCTGCTTAATATTCCCGTCCTTGTAATCATGGACTCTCCCTAGAACTGGGCATTTCGGGAGCGGTGAGCCGAATAACCAGGTCATCAGGCATCTCCAAATCAATCTTATCCCTCCTGAATATATTAAGGAGTGTCACGTACTTCTCATCCTCTTGGAATCCCCGGCAGTCGCAGGTCTTGCCATGCCATTCCCATAAGCATCGCCCCTTAGCATTGTGGTGGTCTTTGTAGTGGCCACAGGTGCAAACCAAACCTTCACTCATAATGCCCCCCCTGTCATAGCCTGACTCTGCTCATCGTCTCTAATAGCCCAGGCCAGCTTTACCCGGTTGCTCTTGATTCGTCCGTCAATCTCGTAGTGGGAGTACAGGGTGCCAATGATCGTCTCTACTCCCTATGCTGGGGGGATTCTGGTTTTGTTAGAACATTTCACGTTCAATTAAGTCGGCAATCTCAGGAAAGGTCAAATCAGAATCGTTCCACTCCTGCTGGATACGTGCAAATTGTCTAGGCAAAAGCCCTAAAGCCTCCCTAATTGGTATAGGAGATTTTGGTCTCGAAGGGTCAAAGAAAAGGTAATGCGCAAGGCCAACAGCACAAAACCCCTCAGCGTTGGGATCTACCGGGCGACCTTTGGCATCCGTCTCAATAGGTCCCTTCGGGTACTCCCCAGAACGCAGTGCAGACAGAAATAATGCTCGATTCCTTTCAATATTGATAGCTTCCATATCCTTCCTACTTTCAGCCCCAGGAAGATTAGCCCCCCCCTCATAACACAGCCCCCACTCACGGTGGGGGCAAGTACTCTATCTGGGCCAGCACCGCCCCAAACATCGTTGAAGTCGGGAATCAGATAGCTTTCACCTTCATGAAAGTCGGCTAGGTGAGTCTGTTTGACCTGTTCGGCTTCCCTACGTTTCTCCAAGTCAGAAATTACAAGCCCATGAACCTCACAATGGACTTCATAGAAGGCTTCTATCTTGACTGGATTTCTACGGGGCATCACTCCCACCCCCCTATCATGGCCTGGAGCTGCAGGTCGTCTCTGATCGCCCAGGCCAGCTTCACCCTGTTACTCTTAAGGCGTCCGTCAATCTCGTAGTGGCTGTACAAGACTGAGACAATCACCTCTAGTGTTTTGGGCTTCAGGTGTAGCTCCTGGGCAATCTCAGCGTTGTTCAGCCCATCGGCCAACAGCCGGGCGACGTCCTGCTCAAACGGACGCAGGGTCATCTCTTAGGTGCTCCCGGCAGCCCCTCACAGGGTATGCCGTCCTCGTTGCCGTCCAGCCGGTACGGGTCCCCCGGGTAAGCGTCAAAGACTGCCTTAGCCTCGGCGTAGGTCAAGAAGTCCCCGCAGTTGTACTCCACCCGGCCCGGCGGCAACTCTGCCACCTGCGACGGGTGGCTGATGCCTGTGAAGGCAATTACCCCGGTGGCAACGCCCGCCACTACCAGAGCCAGAAGTATCAAGGCAGCTCCCAGCAGCTTCTCCGCCAGTGTGTGCGGCCCCCGGAACCTCATGACGGGCCTCCTGGGTAGATGGGGCTGCGCTGCTGCCGTATCTGTTCCTTTTGGATGTCAAGCAGAGCCTTGTTTACTTCACGGTGATTGATTTCCATGCGCTCCATCGCCCCCTCAATTCTCTGAAGTAAATCGTTGTGGGACTGGAGCAACTTCAAGACCGTCTCATGGTCATTGTTCTGAGGCCGCAGTCGATCCCACCCTGCCTTGCCCAAGAGAACTGTTGCTAGGGTCCCCAACACCGCTACCACCGCCTCTACAAAGGTAGGGGTACTCTCCAGGAACAGGGTACTTCTTCGATTTGGCATTCTTAGAACTCGCCTACCAGCCGCATAGGTTTCCTCCATGGGCCACGTCCAGGATTACCTTGACCAGCAATACCAGGGCCAGCAGAGTCCCCAGGTACCATACCCGCCTGCTGTACAGCACACTCCCAAGGCCCCAGAGTGCTATTGCCGATAACCAGTTAGGCAGATGTCTAATCCCTTTGGACATCCCTACTCAGCTCCTTCCGACAGCGCTCACATACCCATTGGCTTGGGTCCAGCACGGCAAAGGACTTGCAATAGAAGCAGTACATCCATCTAGCCATCGCTTCTCTCCAGGTGCTCAGCTATGATTCCCTCCAGCTCCGCTACCAGGTGCGGGCTGGCTGCTGGCGATGCCTCAGACGGCGGGTGTCCGCACAGGGCGCACGCCCAGGCGTTGCCGCAGACGTTGCAGAGATAATAGTGGGGGCTGACCTCCATCATCTCCGCCGGCTCCATCTGGACTTCCAATTCCTCATGGCGGCACAACACAGCTAGTCGGTCACCTGCATCAGGCCCTCGGCGTCCACGGTGAGCGTGATGTCCGACCCATTGGGGGTTAATGGCAACCCGGTAGCCGTGTCGATGTGGGCCAGCACCGGGCTGGCGGCGTCGTTGGTGATCTCTTTAATGATCAAGAACCCAACCCAGGTCTCCGCCGCCGCCTGGCTGATCCCCGTCCATGCCGGGTTAGCGCAGTCGAACTCAGCCCGGTCGTTGGCCTGGTCCACCGCCAGAGTTTTTGATCCCAGGGTTAGCCTGCCAGCCCCGGCAAAACCCCCGGTGTACCCGGTGGAGGTTACTTCGACGGCTCCGGCGGTGATGACCCCACCGACAAACTCATCGTCCTTGTTCTCTCCGGTGTCACCCTCCAGGGCCATGATCTTGATGGTGTCGGCTATGACATCCACCTCGCCGGTGGCCCCGGACCACATCCGAAGCTTACCCGTGTTATAGATAAAATTAGGAATGGGACACCTCCTTGTTGACACCAAAGGGCGTCATTGTTACTATGTATTTATGCCAGCTAATGGCCAGCGTAAAGAGCAGTTGAAATCCCGCTATCGCTATGTCCGAGCATCGGGACATCCGGTAGCATTTGGGGCTGTCACTGTTCCTGAACACCGAGTAATGCTCTATGACAAGATTGGCCCCGGGCCTCATCCCTGCCATAACTGTCGGAAGTTTGTGGATTGGATGAATACCCCGAGGGGTCAAAGCAGGGAAGGCGCCCTTATAGCCGACCATCTGAATCACGACACTAAGGACAATCGCCCAGAGAATCTTGCCCCAGCCTGCCAGGAGTGCAATGCCCTTCTTTCCAGTGTCAGAATTCAGGCGGGAGAGCACGTCTACACGTTCCGTGACGGGCATACCGTCCGGGCCGTCGTTAAGAAATGCGCTACTTGCGGCAATGACTTCACCGTGCCCCCCTCGTATCTGCGAACCAAAAAGAACGGGGGCAGGTACTGTTCTCGTATCTGCATGTATCGCCGCAATAAACACTAGCCCTCCACCAGATCCCGGAAGGGTCGGGCTTCCAGGTCTGTCAGGGAGCGACCATACACTCGCTCAATGGTATCTATGTACCGGTCCAGGTGAGGCCCGTCCAACCGCCCCGTCTTGGCATCCTGGGATGCGGCCTGGATGTAGCTCTGGTACACCGCTTCCTGGTGCACGGCCCATTCCGCCTCAGTCAGGGATCGGTATTTGTCCGGCTTCAGTGGTTCCATAAAAAACTCCAGGTCCTCCCGCTGGACCGGCCCGGTCCCGTCCCCCACATACCGCGGGTACCCCAGGCCCCGGGATATGCCGTCAATGATGACCGGCGGCCCCATGTCGATTATGTCCTCAGGGTCGGTTACCTCAATATTCCCCAGGCTATCCGCCCGGTGAGCCCCGACCATTTTCTTGGGCGTGACATGTCGGTGCTGCATCTTTACCGGCGTCCCATCCACAAACTGCGTGGGCCGGGCCTGCCCAAAATGGATGTTGTAGATCATGCTCTGCCTCCTATAATTGACTGTCCTCTATTTGAACGAATCCCTTAGCGAGTACCAGCTTGTTGCCGGTGTCTGTGCGGGCCATTTCGTACCGATAAGTTCCTTCCAGTCCTGTGAGGTTGGCGGATGTGAGAGTCACCGTCGCTCGATCATCGGTGCCCGCCCCGTTGCCGATGGTAATGCCTCCGCCTCCGGTCGTCTTCGTGAATACGACCGTCGCCCCCTTGTAGAGCACCCACTGGAGCGTCCAACCGGTCATTGCCTGGGCCGCGTCCGCCGAGTCCTTCACGTCATGCCTGACGGTCCGGTCCTCCTCGGCGTGGACGTGGTGGTCGCTAATGGTGATGTTCTGCGTGACGGTCGCCATTATTTGCTCAGCCCCTCCAGCCGGATTATCGAGTCGCTCAGCCCCTCCAGGGAGATTATCCCGGTAGCGATCGCCCCCGCCACCACCGGCGCCACTATCACCATCGACCGGGAGATCGGTATCAGCAATATCAAGGCCACCCCGGTCCCGGAAACAACCGGGGCTACCGGCAGCATCCGCCTGGCCACTGGAGTCAAAGCAATCGTGGCCGTCCCGGTAGGCGATACCACCGGCGCCACCACTTGCATCCGTCTGACCAGGGCCGTGAGTGTCACGTTAGTCAAGCTGGTGACCGCTGGAGCTACCACTACTATGCTGCGTGTGACCGGCGCGGGGGCAATGCCCGCGCTGCCCGATCCAGCGAGTGCCGGGGCTACTACAATGTGCCGCCGGGTAACTGGTGTCAACGCAATGGAGGCATTACCCGTCCCAGCTGCCGCCGGAGCAACTACTTGCTGGCGCCGTGTCACCGGGGCCGGACTTACCGATATTCCTCCAGTCGCCGCCACTGTGGGGGCTACTACCACCTGGCTGCGTTCCACCGGCGCGGGAGCGATGCTGGCCGACCCGGACCCGGCCACCGTCGGAGCCTGTACTACCTGCGCCATGGCTACCGGAGCCGGTTCAACGCTGGCCTGGCCGCTCCCCGCCACCGTCGGAGCCTGTACCTTTTGCGCCCTGGTGACTGGCGCCGGGGCAACGCTGGCCTGGCCGCTGCCCGCTAGCGTCGGGGCAACCATAATCATCTTGCGGGTGACCGGGGTGAGAGTAATTGTCTGCGGCCCCGCTAAATCTGCTGCATCGAAGTTGTCTAAAGCCGCAGATTCGGTTGCCGTCGTATTCTCCCGAAACATATGGATGCCAGGTCGCAAAACTCCAGTGATAGCTGTGTCGGTTACCTGGTCAACTTGGGCGCCATTGAAAAAGCTGGTAATTGTACTGCCATCGGCTTCCACTTTTACTGTATCAGGAACCGAGATGGTTTGATTAGTTTGGGCTAGCTGTGTGAACGTGTTGTTTACGTATTTGACGAGCCTGAGCCTGTCAGCACCGCCTACAGTAGAGAATCTCGTAAGCCTGGCTTGATAGCAGTCAAGTCCTGACCCATCAAAGAATCCTCTGACCAAGGCTCCAACCCCAGTTTGTATGTCGCCAGCAGCAGGAGGGTCGTCAAGCGTGGTGACATCCACCTGGGAGTACATATCATCAGAGGCCAGGTCTGATGCCCAGATGAAGTTATCGTGGCCGTTCTGCACGTCATAGGTGACTTCGTTAGTGACAATGACTAAAGAGCCGGTCAGGACTTCCCAGTTAGCGTTGTCCTCTACGTTCTCATCAGTACGGTTGAAGTCATCACTGACTGATGTGGAGGGGTCTAAGAATCCCTCGTCAGGCAAGTCGGACGGGATGAACGCTCGGTTGTTGGTGATTCCATACTTTAATCGCCAACTGCCTAATACCTTCTTGTAATGGTCTCTTCTGGCATCGCCAACTTCATAGGCGTCCAGGATTCGCTGGCGTATGTGTCGGTAGTCGTGCTGGAGGTTGGCCTGAATGCTGCTCCATTCGGGGTCTGACGTGCTGAGTCTCTTTATCCGACCTATGGCATCCAGTCTCAGCCGGCCATCCCTACCCGGCATCAAGGGCCTCACCCGGTTCTGACCGTTAGCTTCGGCATGGATAGTCAGGGTGTTCCAGAGCACATCTTCCAGGGTTGCTCCCTCTAGCGTCTCGCTGATATTCAACAGACCCTTCCAGGAGTCCAGCTCCCTTTGGGTCAATGCCCGCTTGAAGTCGCTGCCAAAGTAGGTGGCACCCGGGATAGACACCTGTCGATCATAGGCGAAGTAGGAAAGGGAGTTATTGAACTGGGGATTGCCCTGGTCGTCCAGAGGCCGCAGGTCAAGGCGCTGGACGCAGGCCTGGGCTTCGGGCGCATCCCAAGAGTCGCCTGTGTCGCCCGACTTCCACTCCCAGGGTGCTAGGTAAACGTGCGGCATTATCTCCTACCTATGTAGTCTTTCATCACGGCCTTGACCTCAGCCAGGTCCCGCGCCGCGTCCAGCTCCGCCTCGTAGTCCCGGGGTGGGGGTGGTGTTGGTACTGGTATTGGGTCGGCCTCAACATCCCTTAATACCCAGGCCAGGCCCTCCAAATTGGGCGGCACATTCTCGTCAGTGTAAGCATCGGCTCCCAGCTTGTACGAGTCGGCCCGGTGTTCCACCGCTCCGTTTTCAAAAACCCTTTTGAAAATAGCCATTATTGGTCTCCGAAAGCTGCCAAGTGAAAGGGCATATCGGTAGCTAGCCCACCAACGTTGATAGCCACCTTGATCGAGCCCACCGCCGGTGTATGCACCATTGCGGTACGGTCTGAGTTTTGCAGCGCACTCTCTATGGTGACTAGACAAGCATAATTAGTGTTGGCAAAGTCCGTGTCAAAGCTGACGGTATAATCTCCGGTATCATCCTTAACAACGCCTGAGATGTTGTGGCTGTTGGCTTGTAGGGTGCCATCACTGGCAACGGTAGCCCATGCCTTGGGAGCTAGAGAATCAACATACACCTTCCGCGCCGCCTGGTTATCCGTGGTGGGGTCAGACGCGGGCAGCACCGGGATGCTGCTGAAGGTCTTGACATCGTTGATGGTATGCGCCCCGTCCGTGGGCACGAAGCTGCCGGCTATGCCCAGCACCCGCCAGCGCGCCGCCGTAGTCTCGTACGCTACAACTACTCCCATATCAGGGGTAAGGTCGAAATTCACCTGGCCGGGGTTCCAGAACCGGTTACCTGCGGCTGACCCGGCGTTGTTGTGTAGTATTGTAACCGTATCAGTGGTGCTGATATTCACCAGAAAGATTAGTCGGCCCTGAGTCCCTTCGATCAGGCCGCTGATACTCTGATCCCCGGTGGGGCTCAGTCTCAGGAGACTAGCATCCTGCGGATCGCCATCATCGACTTGAGCGCTTAGGCCGAGGACTTGGACGCTGCCCCGAAAATGTTTCAGGGTCTTGAGCACGTCGTCAAGCTCCGTCTCCCCGTCCAGCCCCTTCAGGAAGCGCAGAGCATCGCGGATTTCCTGGAGTTCAGCCACGTCCACCAGGTATCCAACTCCGGCCGCTATCGCTGTTGCTAATGGGTCTCCAAAGGCCATGCTCTCTCCGCCTTATTTGTAGTTCAGCCGGGTCTCAATACCCAACCGGCTCTTCCCCAGCACCCAGAAGGGCGCCACGTTCCGCAGGCTGGACAGCTCCATCCCCACCAGCAGCCGTCCGTGCCGGTCCAGGTCATAGCTAATCGCCTCGATAAAGTGATCCTCGTCAATCCCCAGGTCCGTCCCGGCATCGCTCTTCACGGTTACCCGGTCGCTCACTTCCCGGTCCCGGGCGTCCTCCAGGAAGGCTTGGGAGGCGTTGGCCAGGTAAGCGATGGTCAATATCGGGCTGACTGTCCCATGCACCGCTCTCAGATATTTGACGTGATCGACCCCTTCATTCAACGTCGGCAGGTATTCCGCCGGCGACGGCCATTCCGACTCTACCGGACTCCCCGCTACCTCCGCCGTTACGCTCTGGGTGCTGTCCTGGTTCAGGGAGTCTCCCCGGGCTTGGAGGATGATCTTGTGCGCCGTCGCGCTGGCATTGTTGGTGATGCTGAGTTTCATCGCCTCGGTAAATTTACTCGCCACAATCGCGATGTTCCCGGTCAGGTCCGTCCCCAGTCCATCCGCCTGGCTGTTGAACTCGTAGTCGGTGCTGGCCACCGGAGTCACCCAGTTGTCCACTCCCACGGCTTCCACCGGGCTGTCCTCCCGGGGGTACTCGGCCCAGACCTCCACCGTCGCCCCCGGCCCTATCGACAGGTCCCCGGCCACCGACCACAACACCGCTGTCGCTCCCACCGAGTATTCCGTCACGCTGGCCCGGAAGACCTTGAAAACGTTCTCAAACGGGTCCGCCTGGCTGATGTCCCGGTACCGGATGGTCGCTCCCTCGTCGGTGTAGGTCGCCTGGACCGTCAGGTGCGGCGCCTTCAAGCGACGATGGCGGTCTTCCCAGACCACGTGGCCGCTCTTGTTTTCCCGCGTAAAGCCTATTTCGCTGTCGTCAATCTTCCGCAGCGCGAATAATGCCTTGGTATCGGCTCTGCTTCTTGGCCACCGCACCATGGTTAATTGCCCGGTATCTATGTCCCGCATCCCCGCCGGCCAGCTTGCCGAGTCCAGTACCTCGGTAACCGCAGCCCCTGTCAGGATGTTGGCCTGCGGCCCCACTCTGGCATCGTCGGCATTAAGTATCCCCAGGCTGCCAAAGGCGCTCAGCTGCGCCCGGGGCAGCGACTTAATAGCTACCTCCGGCACTACCGTGATCAGGAATCCGGTCCACATGTCCGTCCAGGCGTCCAGCGCGCTCACCCGCATCTGAAACTGCACCTTCCGCCGGGGCAGTATCAGCCCGAAAAGAGGGCTGGTGGTTTTGAAGCTGGAAAATAGCCCGTCCGGGTTGTACAGGGTGGCGTTCAGCGTCCCTCCCACCGACCGCCCTTTCAAGGTCGATCCATGATCTCGTCCGTACCGGGTGCGCAGCTGCCAGACCTTGCTGGTGATGTCCGCCTGGGCATGACCAAAAAGATCATCCCCGTCCCAGTCCACCCGCAACCTGAATAGTCCTGCCGCCATCTAATCCTCGTAGGGGCAGACCTACGTGTCTGCCCTGGCTTAAATCTCCGCTCCTAGATTCCGAGCCTTGATTACCATTCGGGCCACCCACTGCGCCGCGTCGTCGATGCCAAAGAACGTCGCATTGTCCATGTGCACCGTCACGCCGCCCCCCGGCCTCCCAATAACCTCCCCGCCGTGGGCCATAATGGGCACCGGCTGGTTGAACGCCCCCGGTATGGCCCGCATCTGGCCGGGGAGGGTCTGGAAACCCTGTAGCTCCCTCTGCCGGGCCTCCAGGGCCACGAGTTGCTGCCTTATGCTCTCCATGGTAGCCTCAAACTGTGCCTGGACTGCGCCTGGGTTGCCCGATCCAGCCATCTCCCGTCCGCGCGTGTTA
>DASTLM010000145.1:0-5595 GCA_035714945.1 Dehalococcoidia bacterium
AATCATTTTCCGCAACTCGGTCAAGGCAGTGTTGGACGCCCGGCGTTTGATGACGACGCGTCGCGGCGGCACCCGCATCTCGAACCCTCGGACTTCAGCCGGACCGGCAATAGCAATGTACACCTGACCCACCGGCTTGCCTTCCAGCGGGTCCGGCCCAGCCACCCCGGTGATACCAATTCCGAAGTCGGCCCCCAGTTTTGCCCGGATGGCATTGGCCATCGCGCCGGCGGTTTCGGCGCTGACCGCACCGTGCATTTCGATGGTTTCCGCGGGCACACCGCTGGCTATTTTCAGTTGGTTGGTGTAGGCCACCACTCCCCCCTTGTAATAGGCGGAAGAATGCGCAACATCGGTAATGCTGTTGGCCAGGAAACCGCCGGTGCATGATTCCATGGTAGCCAGGGTCAGACCGTGTTCATTTAGCGCCTGGCCAGTGGACTGTTCGGGGGTTTCGTCATCGTAACCCCAGATGTAGGGGCCCAGCCGGTCGACGATGGCGTCCTCCACCGGGCGTATCATCTGACGGGCGTCGGCCTCACTCTTGGCCCGGGCGATAACCCGCAGATGGATGCCGTCGGCTTTGGAGTAGATGCCCAGGTAGGGGTTCCCCTGTCCGAAGAACTCGGAGATCACCTCGTCCACCGCCGCTTCGGACATTCCCAGAGTCTTGATGTTTCTGGTGATGGTGACCTCATCATTGACCATCTGGCGCAGTCGGGGAGCGACCTGATTTTCCCACATTGGGTGCATCTCGCCCGGTGGTCCCGGCAGGTTAACAATGATCTTTCCCTTCTGCTCCGACCACCAGCCCGGCGCGGTGCCATTGGGGTTGAGGATAAACTGGGCCGAGGGAATCAGGTGGGCCTGTTTGATATTGCGCGATGGCATAACCATGCCGCGACCCTGGAAATACTTTTCCAGTTGGTCCACCACGTCTTGCTGGACGGTGGGTGTCTCGCCCAGAGCTCTGGCGACGGCCTCCCTGGTCAGGTCATCCTGAGTTGGTCCCAGTCCTCCGGTGGTGAAGATTATGTCGGAACGCTGCAAGCCGCGCTGAAAGGCCTCAGCCAGCATGTCCAGATCATCGCCGATGATGGACAGCCACTGCATCTGGATGCCCAGGGCGGGCAGTTGAGCGGCGATCCAGGAACCGTTGGCATCGGTCAACTCTCCCATCAGAAGTTCAGTGCCAATGGAAAATATCTCTGCTTTCAAAAAACCTCCTCAGTGGCTGACTGATCGCGGGGGTCCTGACTGGACGGGGTCCCTTCCGGGGCGATGTACGCCGGGTCAACCTGACCGGTCAGGAGGGAACCAGAAATTCTAACCCGTGGGCGCTACGACCTCGGCATTCTCTGCGGAGTAAGGCGGTTCGCTAGCCAGCCCCTCCACCATCTGGGCCCAGGATGCTGGCACGGTGAACAGTTCCTGCTTTCCCCGGCGCTGGGCGTATCGACTCTGGCCATCCTCAGTAGGACTTCCCAGAAAAAAAACATAAGGGTCCTCCTGCCTGGTGGCAACCTCAACCCTGGTCTGAGGTCTTTCCAGCCCATAGGCGGCGGGGTCGTCTATTTTGTCCGACAAGATCCGGGAGACCGGTGGGGTGGTGAGGGATTGGAGAATTTCCGGCCACTGCTCCTGGGAGACCGGCACTCCGGTATCTCCATCGACATCGCCCGCAATTACCCATTGCAGGCTACCTGGTTGCCTCTCGTACCCTACATACACGCCGTTATGTTCCACGCCAATGGCAGCGATCGAATTGTCTCCGCTAATGTAATAGAGACGGATGTAGGGAGGCTCAGTTGCCAGTCGATTGATTACCTCGGCCCAAATCTGCGGCAGGGTGAAGAGTTTGGGATCGCCAATCAAGGCGGCGTACTGATTTTCCCCGTCGGGAGTAGTATCCCCCATGTGGAATTCAAAAGTTATGCCGCTTCGCTCGGTGACCTTTACCACCGTTGCCGGTGGGTCAAGCCCGTAGGTCGCCGGATTGTCGATGGACAGTGCCACCACCCGGCTAACCTGAGGGCCGCTGAGCAGTAGCGGGGTACCGCTCCATTTTTCCTGAAACACCTGGCGTTCCTGATCGGCGTCTAGAATGTACCAGGTGGTGCCGCCCGGCTTCTTGTCGTAGATGCCGGTCTGACCAGCGTGGGTTACCTCGATGTGGACGATGGAATCATCATCGATTTTGTACAGCCAGGGCTGGGGGGAGATGCGTTCCGAAGTCGGGTTAAATTGGAACCACAGGAAGGTCCCGCCAAAAATGACCAGCACGAATACCAGCAGGATGGTAAGACGGATGTTCATGGACTACCGGCGTACCCACCAGACGACTCCAGCCGCCAATCCCATGAGCACTGGCAGGAAGAACCAGGAAGAGAACCGCACGAATTTGAAGGCGTTCTGGTCCAGATTGAACTCCCGGAACACCTGTTGACGGTCACGGATGGAGACCAGGGAGAAGTCACCCAGCAGATAGTTGGCTGAATTCAGGAACATCGCCGCACCGCTGCCCCGGTTTACGAAGCCATTGCTGATGAAATCGGAATCGCCAAAGACTACCATGCCGGACAGTTGATGGTCGGCGGGTGGGGCCGTCACCGGGGGGCTCCCGATGGGGCCAACGGCTCGAAGGTAGACCGCCGGGAAGAAAAATCCAGATGGGTCGGCCTGGTCGGCCGGTTCGGTTATGGGTTCGGTCCGGTTTACGTCGTCAATCAGGTAACTGTTGGTGGAAGAACGGGCCAGGGGTATGGGCAAGCGTCCACCGCTCTGGTCCTCCAGGGGCTGTATTGAGGCGGCTCCGGGCATGAAAGATACGTCCAGCGGGACACCGCGGGGAAACACTACCTCCTGGGGAGCTTCGGGATTGTAGGTGCCCACGCGCAAGGTTTGGGGATTTCCCGGCACTGAACCGTCCAGGTCCAGGATATAACCTTGCTCCACCAGAATGCCCCAGTCCAGGAGAAAATCCCGGAAGGACTGAGGGGTGTCCGGTTCCGCCAGGAAGATGACCCGCGCGCCTTCTCTACGGTCGGTGCCATCGGCGTTTACCCCTTTCAAGTAGTTGTCCAGTGCCGTCTGGTGGGCTTCGGGAAGTTCTCCACTGGGGCCGGCGATGACCAGCAGGGCGGCGTCGTCAGGTACGCTGACCTCAGTGTCTCCCGGATTCCAGCGTATATTTTCAACCCGATAGTTGTCCCGTTCCAATTCTTCCCGTATCGATGCGTAGCCATCGCCCGCGACGCCGTTGATGTTTCGCTCGCCGTGTCCGTTCAGAAAGTAGACCTTGCGTTGTTCTTGTCCGGTGGTTACCAGTATGCCGGTGTAGAGGTCTTGCTCCAGTTTGGTGTAGTACTGGTCGGTGGGTTGGACGATGTCGAATTGCCCCGGCTGCCCTTCAACGACGATCGACTCCAGCAACCTGACCCCGTAGCTCCGGGCAATCTCTGGATCGATTTCCGGGTCTCTGAACTCGTAGGTGAATCTGCTGGACCGGTTGCTGAATTCAGACAGGGTATCTTCAACTTTGGCCCGACGGATGATCTGGTCCTCCGTGACCACCGCCGGGTCATCGATGTAAAAGGCAATGGCGTGCACCGGTTGCTCCAGGTCTCGGAGCAAGTTTCTGGTGCTGCTGGCCAGGCTGAACTGTTGGGTGGCCGTGGTGTCGATGCGGCGGTTGTTGCTGAAGGAGATAAAGTTGACGACCACAATGATGCCCAGAAATGCCCCCAACATTATCAGGGAGTTGACGCCGTAGCGGCCGGTGCGGCTGATGAAAGCGGCGGTTACGCTGCTCAGGTAGATCAGCCCGATGACCCCCAGCAATACCGCACCGAACCCGATGATGATAAAAGCGTAGAGCCGCAGGGAAACGACGAAGGCCGCCAGCGGTATGCCCACCGCTAATGCGACAACTCCAGCCGCCACCACCGGGGCGCCGAAGGACCCGATGGTGTTTAACGCCGGTTCCAGGAAGCTGAACAGGGTTCGGGAGGCGACCATCTCGGCCGGGGAATCGTCGGCGACTGCGACATCCTGGGCCGCCGACTCGGGGGGACGGGGCACCCGTCCCCGGCGCTGCCTCCGCCAGTCGGCAGAGCGGTCGTTGGACTGGTCGACCATGCTACCTCCACCTTCGGGATTCCAGGGCTCGAATCGACACAAATAGAAAGAAGGCGGTAACGCTCAAAAAGTAAAAGATATGCTTGGTGTCAATGACGCCCCGGTCAAAGTCGGCGAAATGGCTGCGCATGCCAATTTCATTTACCAGGGTAGCCCAGAAGCCTCCCACCGCCGTTGCTCCGGTGTTGGCAAAGAACAACAGCAGCAGAACTCCCGCCGAGACCACGAAGGCGACGATCTGGTTGCTGGTCAGGGTCGAGGTGAGGATACCGATGGACAGGGCGGCTGAGCCGTACAGGACCAGTCCCAGGTAACCTGAATATATTGGACCTGGATCCGGGTCAGCGAAGAAAAACAACAGCAGCGGATAGTAGAGAGTTAACATAATCATCGACAGCAAGAAAACCAGACTGGCCAGATATTTGCCAATGATTATCTCCCAGTCACGAATGGGAGAAGTAAGCAATAGCTCAATGGTGCCCAATTTCTGTTCTTCAGCCAACAGCCTCATGGTGAGGGCCGGCGCCAGCAGAATCAGAATTATGGTGGCGCCCTGGTAGAAGTTGCCAAGGGACGCTTCGGGAAAAGGGTTTCCCAGGTCCAGCACGAAGAAGAAGCCGGTTACTGCCAGAAAGATGAGTCCTACGATATATGCCATTGGATTGCCGAAGTAGACCTGAATCTCCTTCCAGGCCACTGCCTGGACTGTACGCATTAGCCCAACTCCTCCTGGGTGGTCAGTCTCAAGAAAATATCCTCAAGACTCATTCCAACTTGTTGCAGGTTGAGCAGGCTCCAACCGCTGCTGATTACCGCGCGGGAAATCTCATCCCTTAAATCTTGCCCTTGTTGGACCTTCACCACATAGACGTCCCGGTTCTGTTGCCGGCGGTGAGTTACTTCGGTCACCCCTTTGACCCGTTGCAGGGCGGGCAGGACCTCGCTGGGTGGCCCACCCACCTCAACCTGCAATTGGTCCACCCCCTGCAATCGCTGGGCCAGGTTGTCGGGAGTGTCTTCAGCGACAATTCTACCTTGATGGATGATCAATACTCTCCCACAAATCATGCTGACTTCAGGCAGGATGTGGCTGCTCAACACCACCGTCTGCTGCTTGCCCAGGTCCTGAATCAACTTGCGGGTTTCCACCACCTGGATCGGATCGATACCGATGGTGGGTTCGTCCATCACCAGCACTTCTGGCTCGTGCAGAATGGCCTGGGCGATGCCCACCCGTTGTCGGAATCCCTTGGACAATTTGCCGATGATGGTCTTGCGATAGTCTCCCAACCGGCAAACGTCGATTACCTCAGATATACGTAGCTTGATGCGCTTTGGCTCCATTCCCCGCAGGGTACCCATGTAGTTCAAGTAGCTGGCCACCGGCATTTCAGTGTACAATGGCACCGTTTCCGGTAGATAACCCACCTTCCGCCGCGCTTGCAGCGACTGTTCAAC
>DASTLM010000146.1:0-2829 GCA_035714945.1 Dehalococcoidia bacterium
CTCTGCTGAAGTCTGGGAGCGGTGGCGCGAAGAAGCCCGCCAGATTAAAGAACACACCATCGATCACCTGGACTATTACCTGGAATTGCTCCACGACAACGTCACCAGAAACGGCGGGCAGGTGCACTTCGCTCGGGACGCCGGACAAGCCAACGCCATCGTTGCCGACCTGGTACAGCGCAAAGGCGTCAGGATTGTCACCAAGGGCAAGTCAATGGTTTCGGAAGAGTTAAGCCTGAACCACGTCCTTGAGGCGATTGGCACCGAAGTTTACGAGACCGACCTGGGCGAATACATCATCCAACTGGCGGATGAAACTCCCTCCCATCTGGTCGCGCCCGCCCTGCACAAGACCAGGGCCCAGGTGGCCCAACTGTTCGCCGACAAGCTGGGCGTGCCCTACACCGACGACATCGAAGAAATGGCCCGCATCGCACGAGAGGCCCTGCGCGGCAAATTTCTGGCAGCAGACATGGGCATCAGCGGAGCCAACTTTCTGATCGCCGAGACCGGCACCCTGGTCATCATCACCAACGAAGGCAACGGCCGGCTGTGCACTTCCGCACCCCGCATACACGTAGGAATTACTGGCATGGAAAAGGTCATCCCTTCCCTGCATGACCTGGCCCTGTTCCTCCGCCTGCTGCCCAGGTCGGCCACCGGACAGCGGTTGACCAGCTACGTCAGCATGGTCAGCGGTCCGCGCCGCGCCGCCGACGAGGACGGGCCGGAGGAATTCCATCTGGTAATCGTGGACAACGGACGCTCCAGGCTGTTGGCCGACCCCAAACTGCGGGAGTCGCTTTACTGCATCCGTTGCGGCGCCTGCCTGAACATTTGCCCGGTCTACCAGAAGGTGGGGGGCCACGCCTACGGGTGGGTGTATCCGGGGCCAATTGGCGCCATCGTCACTCCGAAACTGGTGGGGCTGCAGCAGGCCAGGGACCTGCCCTTCGCGTCCAGCCTCTGCGGGGCCTGCCGCGAGGTCTGCCCGGTCAAGATAAACATCCCCCGCATGTTGCTGCACCTGCGTCAGGAGCTAATGGAAAGCCCGGACCCGGCGGTGAAGTCCGCCCCGGCAGCGGAACGGATTCTAGCCCGCTGCTACACCGCCATCATGAGCCACCCGGCCCTGCTGTCCGTGACCACCAGAATGCTTAGACTACTGCAGATGCCCATCGCCAGAAGGGGCCGCATCAGGAAAGCGCCCTTTGCGCCCCTGTCCCGGTGGACTCGCTCCCGAGACCTACCGGCCTTGCCGCCCCGCTCGTTTCGGGAAATCTGGCGGCGGGAATTATCCAGTCCCGCTGAACGCGGCCACTAACTTGCATCGCCCCCTGGCAATGCCCCAGGACGAGTTTCTAGGTTCGGTGCGTCGTGCCCTGGGACGAAATTCAGGCTCGCCGCCGGAGCCTCCCTACCGCCACCTGGCGGAAAGCCTGGCCCAGCTAGAGTCGCAAGTTCGAGAAATGGAGCTACGGGTCGCCGGTAATCTTGATGCCTTGCTGGACCAGCTGGCCGAAACCGCCCAACTGCGGGGGTGGAATGTCTGCCGCGCCACCAATCCGGAAGCAGCAATCGATTATGTCGAGGCAGTTGTCACCGGCTTGAAGGTCAGGCAGGTGGTGCGGTCGGCCCAGGAGGTCTTCGATCAGGTGCCGGTGGAGCGGACATTGCAGGACCTGGGCATCAGCGTCGTCACCATCGCCAGGGACGACCAGCACACCCGTGAAGAGCTGCGGAACGAAATAATCGCCGCCGGGGTGGGAATCACCGGCGCCGACTACGCGGTAGCCGAGTCCGGCTCGGTGGTGGTAGTGCCCCGGCAGGGACTCAGCCGTCTGGTCTCGCTGGTGCCGCCGGTGCACATTGCGCTGGTGCGGGCCCAGGACGTGGTGGAGCGCCTGGACGACGTGTTCCTGGTGCGCCGCCTGGAGTATTACCGCAACCGTGGCGACATGGGCAGTTACTTGAACTTCATTACCGGTCCCAGCCGCACCGCCGACATTGAGCAGACCATTGTGACCGGCGTTCACGGCCCGAAGGAAGTCCACCTGGTGCTGCTGGGCTAGAATAGTAGGACTAGAATGCTGGGACTAAAATGCTGGGACTAAAATGCTGGGATAGGAGAGAAACATGCCAGTAAGAATCGGGTTCACCAGGTTCCGCCAGCAAATGCTGGAACAGGAACTGGAGAACATCCAGGGGTTATTGCCCACCCTGGGCGTGGCGAAGGTCATCCTGACCGGAGATATGGTCACCGGCAATTATTCGCCGGACAGCCGGATCGACCTGATCATCGTCCACGACACTGATCGGCCCTTTGGACGTCGGGCCGACTTTTTCTCCTACCACCTGGGCAGCGCGGTCGAGGTGGAGACCCTGGTGTACACTCCCCAGGAGTTCGCCCATCTGCAACACACACTGCCGGCCCTGCGGGCCGCTTGCCAGAAAGGACGGGTGATTTACGATGCCTGACCATGTAGCCGAAGGCGCCCGCTGGCTCCGCCAGGCGGAGCAAGACCTGGCCGACGCCGAGTTCACCCGCGACGGGAATCGGTTTAACCTGGCCTGCTTTTTGGGACAGCAGGCCGCCGAAAAGGCCATCAAAGCCTTTCTATACCACCGGGGGGCCGAGGACGTCTGGGGACATTCGCTGACTGACCTGTGTGAAGACGCCAAGATCTTCGAGATGTTCTTTGACACCATCAAGAGCGAAGCCCGGCAATTGGACAAGTATTATGGCATCACCCGATACCCGGAGTTCCTGCCCGGCGGAATACCCTCAGAGGCCTTCGACCGGGTGGACGCCGACCGGGCCATTGAGCT
>DASTLM010000147.1:0-6856 GCA_035714945.1 Dehalococcoidia bacterium
CCTATTCACAAAATACGGCTTTGTTTCTGGAAGACCTCTAAGGCAGGCCCGCCGCTCGGGCCTCTTCCCTTAACCGGAGTCGCTCGGGCAGCCTGGGACTGGGAATAGTCCAGTAGCCGACGGCGGCGAATAGGTAGATTACCACCAGTGGCAACAATGCCCAAAAGTAGCTGTCGGTTCGATCGAAGATCCACCCCATCCACACCGGCGTGCTCATCGACATTAGCTGGTCGGGCAGATGCTGCCAGCCCCGTATCGTAGCGAAACTCCGTCGGCCAAAGGCGTCGCCCATAATGGCCCAGGCCAGAGGGTTAGCGCTTTCCGATAGGGCCAGCAGAACGCTGAACAAGAAAAGTTGCCACATATGCCCGCTATGGTTCAAGATTGTTAGCAGAGCCAGAGCGCCGGAGATCATACAGACCGCGCTTAGCCTCTGTTTTGATACTTTATCTCCCAGCCATCCCACAGTGGGATTAAATAGGATGGAGCTAAAGGCCAGGGCCATGACAAAGAAGGAGGCAATTAGCAAGCTCTCTTTCTCGTCCCTGCCGCCCCCTTGCAAAAACCATACCATCACCGGAGCTAGAAGGAAGGATATACCGGAATGGACAGTGTTACGCAAGCCTACCGCTAGAACAATAAGCCAGTAGGTTGGGGTTCGCATGGCCTCCTTGGCGGTGAAGTCCATGTCACGGTAAACTCGCCTCATCCTGGCAGGGTCAACGGCAGGACTGGCCTGGCTTTCTGCCGAATCCGATTCCCTGGGATTGTCACCGTCAGGCAGCAGGCCCATACTCTCCGGAGTACCTCGCATTAGCAGAGACAAAGGGCCGATCACCGCTATTATGATTACGCCGGAGATAAAAACAGCCGGCCGCCAACCCACCGTGATCACCAGTAAGGCCACCAAGGGAGCGAATGCCCCACCCAGGCCATTGCCGACGGAGACGATGGACATAGCCAGACTCCGCTTACGACGGAACCACTGGTTTACGGCGCTTACGGAAGCGTTGTTATAGCCCGACCTGAATCCCAGGGAAAGAAATCCCACGAAAACGAAGAGGAAAAAGGCGTAATTATGGGTGAAAGCAAGAAGAATAAACCCCAGACCCGACACAATCGCGCCAAAAGCCAGCATAACTCGGGGACCCCAGCGATCAGTGAGATAACCGACTAACGGTCCCTGAAATCCTCCAAATAGCCGACCCAACATGTCGGCCAAAGCGATGGCCGCTACCCCTATGCCCAGTTCATTTCGAATAGGATTGACATAGATGGTGAATCCCCGGTTGAAACTGCCATGCTTCAGGCCATCCGCAATGACGCTGACCGCAACTATCCACCAGCCGTAAAAGAATTTGGGGGGGGTCTTCAATTCAGTTTTTGCCGAAAGCTTAGCCAATACAGCAGACGATCACTAACGAAATGACCGTCGAAACTCCCTTCGAGATTGAAATTCCCAGATTGAAATCCCCAGCTAGTATACTACCTGGGCTTCCTGTAGTCGCTCGAATTCCCCTGGGGGTAATCCCAAAAGCCGGCACAGGATATACTCGTTATGCTGGCCCAGGGTCGGAGCCGGGGTGCGGATACCGCCCGGGGTACCGGTCAGCAGCCAGGGCATACCATATAGCCATTCAATTCCCACGTGGGGATGCTCAACTTCCAGGTAGGCCTGCCGCTGCTGCAAGTGGGGGTCGCTAAACTGGTCTTCAATGTTCATTACCTTCATCGCCGCCACGCCCTGCTGCTGGAGGACCTGCACCACCTCCCCGGCACTGCGCCCTCGGGTCCAGGACTCGACCCCAGCGTCCAGGTCTTTGACATTAACCAACCGGCCGGGCCTACCGGCGAACCTGGGGTCACCACACCAATCGGGACTGCCCATCGCCCGGCACAGCGCCTGCCACTCGGCATCAGTTCGCACGGCTATCGATACCCACTGGTCGTCGCCGCCGCAGGGGTAGTTGTTATGCGGCGCAAAGTCCGGGTCGTAGTTACCCGCCGGCCCGGCCACCTGCCCGGACATCTGGTAGTCCAGAAGACCCTCGCCCAGCATCGATATGGTAGCTTCCAGCTGGGCCACTTCAATGAACTGACCCTGACCCGTCTGGTTGCGGTGCCGCAGCGCGGCCACGGTGGCCAGGGCGGCGTGCATCGCCGCCACCACGTCGCTCCAGGGCGCCTGCAATTCACCAACCAACTGCTCGTCCCCGGAGTATCCTACCCGGCTCATCAGTCCGGACAGAGCCTGGATGATCGGCGCGTAGGCCAGGATATCCCGCAGCGGCCCGGTCTCGCCCACCGATGGCATCGAAACCAGGATGATGTCCCCCTGCAGCTGGCACAATTCGGGATAGCTCAGGCCCAGGCGTTCCAGGACGCCGGGCGAATAGTTGTTCATCACGACGTCACTGCGGACGATTAGCTCCCGCGCCAGTTGCCGGCCTTCATCGGATTTCAGGTTGAGGGTGACGCTGAGCTTGTTACGGTTGATGCCGTGGAAAACCGGCTGCAACTCCGGCCACAGGCCCCGGTCACCGCCAGCGATGTCCTCCCCAACTATGGGCCGACCCAGGCGCAGGCCGTCCAGGCGGGCGCGGCTTTCCACCTTGATCACCTGGGCGCCCAGATCGGCCAGCAGCGAGGCCGCCATCGGCCCGGCCCAGGCGGTGCCGAAGTCCACCACTCGAAAATTGCTCAGGGGAAGGACTGACATTGGCTAGACGATGCCTCCCCGGACCAACTGGGCAAGCTCCGCCTCGGATATTCCCACCTCACCGCCGAGGATTTCCCGGTTGTGCTGGCCCAGGGTGGGCGCCGGTCGCACCACCCGGCAAGGCGTTTCCGACAGGCGGTAGGGAGGACCGGGGTAGCGATAGCCTCCGGCCTCAACGCGGCCAACTTCTTGGAAGTAGTCCCGATAATTCAACTGGGGGTCGGCTAACACCTCATCAAAGGTCTTGACCGGCACGCAGGGGATTCGGTTGGCCAGGCAGGCCTGGAGTATCTCTTCCCTGGTACGCTGCATAAACCAGGGGGCGATCAGCGACTCAGCCTCGGCGGGATACTGGTCGCTCATGGCCCGGCGGTCGCGGTAGCGCGGTTCCTCCATCCAGTCCTGCTCGCCCAGCAGCGCCAGGAACCGCTGGTACTGCTCTATCTGGGGGGCGTCGATGCAGATGTAGCCATCCTGGCAGGGCAGCACGCAGTTGGGGAATAACCCCAGCCGCATCCGGTTGCCGGAACGCCAACCCGCCACACCTCGATAGATGTAGGTGGGCAGATGATAGCCGGTCAGCAGGGTGCCGATAACCTGGGCCTCGGCCACATCCACCAGCTGCCCCCGGCCGGTCAGGTCGCGGCCCAGCAGGGCGACGATGGTAGCGAAGGCCCCGCCGACCCCGGCCAGGTAGCTGGCCTGGTGCATCGGCGTGGTCAACGGTTCCCGATGGGGATGGCCGGTGCCGAAGCTGAGGCCGCTCATGGCGTTGGCGGTCAGATCATAGCCCCGGTATTCCTGGTAAGGCCCGCTGCGTCCGTAAGGAGATATGGAAGTGACCACCAGTCGGGGGTGCTGCACCTGGAGCGAGGCGTAGTCCAGTCCAGTTTGTCGCAACAGTTCCAGCGGCTGGTTCTCCAGAAAAACATCGGCGGATTCCAGCAGCCTCCCCAGTAACCCGCGGCCAGCGGCGTCGGTCAGATTGAGGGTGACGCCGCGCTTGTTCAGGTTGGCGAACAGGAACAGCCCGCTGCGCTCCGGGTGAGGCACACCCCTGGGGAAGGGGCCTGAATTGCGGCCATCATCGCCGATGCCCGGCGGCTCGACCTTGATTACCTCGGCACCCAGTTCGGCCAGCAGCTTGCCGCAGAAGGGGGCCGACACCAGGCTGCCCCACTCCACCACGCGGACTCCCTGCAGCGCCCCGGGCTTTCGTGGGGGGGTCGGTGGCGGTTCGGCGGTCAACGAGAACTCTCCTGATGGGGGATCTTCTCAGAAAGGTAGACAAGGTTCAAAATCACGAAGGCCAGTATAGTTGAATGGCTGCGGGTGTCAAGGAGAAAGCAGGAGCGCTGGCCATATCATTGGTTGGCGAGGGCAGGTCAAATAGCCGCGGCGCAACGCATCGAAACTGACGCCGAGGGGGATTTCGACGCGCCCCGATTTGACTGGGCTAGTCGATCAAACGGTAACCGAAGCGACCACTGGACACCAAAAACCGCCACAAGTACAATCTTGTCTGGCAAGCCGGTATCAAACCTGCCATCCGGATCACTATCACTTACCGATAACTTATAACTTACCGAGGACGCTGATGGCCGCCAACGCCTACATCTTGATTAACATTCAGCCAGCGAAAACCATAGCGGTTGTGCAGAAACTCCGCGCCATTCCCGGGGCCATCGTCCATGAAGTGATGGGTCCATACGACGCTGTGGTGGAGTTGGAATCCGACAGCCCGGAAGACATCACCGGCATATTGCGGAACAAAATCCGCAGCGTTGATGGCGTGACCAACACGATAACCTGCCCGTGGTTGTAGGGAGTGGCTCACTCTCTTCAGCACGCCGGCCGATTGGTCACCTCCGGATTTACCTTACGGCGCAGGAATTTTCCATCGCCCAGGGAGGCTTTCAGCTCACCGTTTTCCACCGCCACCTGCCCCCGCATAATGGTCATCACCGGCCAGCCCGCCGCCAGAAAACCCTCCCAGATGCTGTAATCGGTGATGTGGAAGTCGTTCATGGTCAGGGGACGCCGGATGCTGGGGTCGATCAGCACAATGTCGGCATCGCTGCCCGGAGCGATGGCCCCCTTGCGGGGGTACAGGCCCATAATCCGGGCGGCGTTGGCCGAAGTCACATCGACGAACCGCGGCAACGACATCCCCAGACGGGACACGCCCTCGCTGTAGGTAACGCCCACCCGGGTCTCGGCCCCGTTGTGGCCGCCGGTAACGTCGCTGATCGTCCGGCCCTGAATCTTCAGCTCCCAGGAGGTGCAGTATTCGTCGGTAGCCATGGTATGCAGTCCGCCCTGAGCAATGCCCTTCCACAATGCTTGCCGGTCTTGCTCCGATTTCAGCGATGGGTAGGTATGGTATTTCATGCCGTTCTCTTCTTTATAGTTTTCGGCGCTGAAGCAGCAGTAGTTGTGCAAGGTCTCGCCGTACACCGGACGCCCCTGGGCCCGCGCCTCGCCGATGGCGTTGATGCCCTGCAGGGCGCTGACGTGAACAAAGTAGACCGGCGAGCCAGTCCACTCGGCGACACGGATCACCCGGCGGAAGGACACGTCCTCCGACTCATTGCTGTGCACCAGGTGCATGTTCCACCACTCGGTGCGCTCCTCCCGGGCCAGCTTCTGGTACATGTGCTGCACCATGTCATCGTCCTCCGAATGCACCAGCAGCATGGCGTCGTGGCGCTGAATCTGCTCCATCAGGTCGTGGAGGTGGCCCATGCGCACCATGCGCGGCTGGCCGGACATCTGTGGCGGGCGGATATTGGTGGTGAAAATCTTGACGCTGGCGAAGCCATCCTCAATGTGTTCGTGGAGCGATTCCAGCACCGGCGGGGAAACCTCGCCCAGCAGCATCAGATGGTGGGCGTAGTCGGCGTAGGACTTGCCCTGCCAGACATCGGTGCGCTCCTGTATCGCGGCGGCAATGTCGATGCCCGGATACTGGATGGCGAAGTCCATCAGCGTAGTGGTGCCGCCGAAGAGAGCGGCGCGGCTGACCTGCTCCGGCGGGGCGGTGCGCAGGTTGCCCGGCCCCATGATGGGGGCCGCAATGTGGGCATGCGGCTCAATGCCGCCGGGGACCACCACCTTGCCGGTGGCGTCAATGACCCGGCCAACCTCTTCAGTCAGGGTATTGGCGGCGGCCACGGCGACGATCTGCTCGCCCTGAATTGCCACGTCCCAGTCGCCGACGCCCCAGGGAGTCACTACCTGCCCGTTGCGAATTAGCAAATCAAACATCTTCAACCCTCCTCCTGGTCTCTATTGTCTGGTCTCTATTGTCTGGTCTCTATTGTCTGGTACCTGTTACATTGATCTGTGACCGGGTATTGAGGTCCCCAGCAGCATATCGGCCGGTGGTGATGAAATCAAGCCCTGGTCCCCCCTAGTCTCCATGGAGGTGAGCGGGATGGGGGACCGTACGCATTTCCTCGGGCAAAGCGTCCTCCCAGTCCGGGATTTGATGGCGATGGGTGTTGGGCAGCAGAGTGATCGAGACCACGCCAATACCGCTGAGGACCAGGGAAAGCAGCACCGTTGCGTTAAAGTCCCCCGTCCAGTCCCGCAGCAGACCGCCCAGCAATGCCCCGGCGGCCATGCCGATACCCGCGCCCATCATCTGCCAGCCGTAGGTGGTGCCGATGGGCGCACTGCCGTAGTACTGCCGGTTGATGATGGGAAAGGCGCTCATTTCGCCGCCAAACCCGATGCCGAACAACGCGGCAAACAGGTAGAACATCCAGGCGTCCTGGGCGAAGAAAAGGAGAACCACCGGGACAACCTGGAGGAAGAAGCAGGCCGCCATGACCCATTTGCTGCCAATACTGTCGGCCGCGATGGGAACGCCAAATCTGGTGACGGTGCTCGTCACCGAAAGAGTGACGAAGGCACCCGCCGCCAACGCCGGAGAGACGCCCCGCTCGGTGGCCATCGCCACCAGATAGACCAGAATAACGGCATGACCGGCGCACCCCCAGAAATGGATGCCAATGAGGTTCCAGAAGGCGAAGGTCTTCTGGGCCTGGTTCAAGAAAGTCCTGGTCCGGACCTGGGCAATTTCCCCCGTCTGAGACCTTTTAATGGGTTCGTCGTCAGCCGCGCCCAGAGGCC